>NZ_JAALEE010000307.1:6359-12979 GCF_014145265.1 Dietzia sp. CW19
GCGCATCAGCTTGCTCACCGCCGCCACCATCTCGGGGGTCAGACCCGCGGCCACGGAGGCCAGCGTCGCGGCCGCCCCGGGCGAGGCGGCGACCTCGAGCAGCCAGTCGCGCAGGCCACCCACGGTGAGGTGGGCCAGCGGGGCGAAGGCGGCGCGATCGTGGGAGTCGACGATGAGGCGGGTGACCTCGTCGGTCTCGTACGGCACCAGCAGGTCCTCGAGGAAGGTCTCGAGCAGGACGTCGGCGAGCGCCCATTGCGCGGCGGCCCGTTCGGCATCGGACGACGCCGCGCACCCGGCCAGTTCGTCCCCCGATCGCTGGGGCGACGCCGTGGCCATCAGCTCGACGAGGCCGTCGAACTGATAGGTCGTTCCCGAGATCTGCTGGGTGTACGTGGTCATTCGAGCTCTGCTTCCGCTCTGGCCAGTGCGGCGAACTCCTCGTCCGGGGAGTTGGCGACGAGGTGGTGCCGACTGTAGATACCGAAGTACAGCATGAACGCACCGAACACCACCAGGCACCAGAACGCGGCCGTGCTGTTGACGAGGAAGGTGGCCACCACGGCGAGTGCGGCGATGACGAGCGCGAATCCGGTGGTCACGACGCCACCCGGGGTGCGGTACGGGCGCTCCATGTCCGGCTCCCTGCGGCGCAGCACGATGTGGCTGACCATCATCAGGACGTAGCTGAGCGCGGCGCCGAACACCGCCATGTTGAGCAGCATGTCGCCCTGCCCGGTGAGCGAGAGCAGGAACCCGATGACACCCGGGACGATGAGGGCCAGGGTGGGCGCCTTGCGCGAGTTGGTGATCGACAGCGTCCTGGGCAGGTAGCCGGCGCGGGAGAGGGCGAACAGCTGACGGGAGTAGGCGTACATGATCGAGAAGAAGCTGGCGACCAGGCCGGCGAGCCCGATGTAGTTGACGATCTTCGCGGCCGCACCGTCCCCGAGTGCCTCGACCAGCGGGTTGCCCGAGGACTGGATGGCGTCCGCTCCCCCGGCGCCGGTGGCCAGGACCAGGACGGCGGTCGCGGTGACGAGAAGGACACCCATCGCCGCGATGATGCCGCGGGGGATGTTCCTGGACGGGTCCTTGGCCTCCTCGGCGGCGAGCGGCACACCCTCGATGGCGAGGAAGAACCAGATCGCGAACGGGACGGCGGCCCAGATCCCGATGACGCCGAACGGCAGGAAGTCCGAGGCGCCCGCGGCGTCGGTGGGAGCGATGTTGGTGAGGTTGGACGCCTCGAACTGGCCCGCCGCCGCCACCGCGAAGATGATGAGTCCGACGAGAGCGATCGCGGTGATGGCGAACATGACCTTGAGCGCCTCCCCCGCCCCGGAGAGGTGGATGCCGATGAAGATCGCGTACACGGCGAGGTAGATCCACCAGCCGTCGGTGATCCCGAACAGGTTGAGGGATTCCACGTACGCACCGATGAACGTCGCGATGGCCGCGGGCGCGATGGCGTACTCGATGAGGATCGCCGTTCCGGTGGCGAACCCACCCCACGGTCCCAACGCCCGCCGCGCGAAGGTGTAGCCGCCGCCTGCGGCCGGGAGCGCCGAGGACATCTCGGCCATGCCGAGAACCATGGCCAGGTACATGCCCGCGATGATCACGGCCACGATGAGCAGGCCACCGAACCCGCCCTGTTCCAGGCCGAAGTTCCAGCCGGAATAGTCGCCGGAGATCACGTAGCTGACGCCGAGACCCGCGAGCAGCACCCACCCCGCGGTGCCCTTCTTCAACTGGCGCTTGGCCAGGTAGTCACTGCCCTCGACGTGCGACTGGGTTCCGTCGTGATGACTGCTGATCGACTCTGTGGCGGACATGTGCGGCCTCTCTCGACGCGAGATCCAACGATGTCGCGCGGGGTGCGCGAACCGGATCACCGTAGGTCCGCGGTGTAAGCACCGGGTCGACGCACTGTGACGGCCTCGTTACGGCGATCGGCGGTGTACCGGGGCGGCCGACGACCAGCCGAACTGGCCGGTCCACTCTCTGGTCTGGCGCCAAAATGCGTGACATCCGACCAGCGGGCCGGACGCTCATTAGGCTGACGCACGTGAAGCGGACGACTCGGACCCGGTCCACCGTTGCTGTGGCATCATCCCTGATCGCGGCCATGATGATCGGCGGCTGCGCCCCAGATGACGATGCCGCTCCCCAGGGCGATGCGGCGTCCCAGGGCGACGTCGCCGAGCGGGACCAACACCACTACGAGCGAATCACGTATCCCACACGTGGGGAATCGGACCCGGCCCAGAACTGGGGAGACCTCTACCTGCCGGCCGGAACGCACGCCGAGGATTCGGTGCCGCTGGTCGTCCTCATCCACGGCGGTTCGTGGGCGTCCCAGCTCGGCGCCGAGGTCATGAACTCCTTCGCGGACGATCTCGTCGACCGCGGAATGGCCGTGTACAACATCGAGTACCGACGCGTCGGCTCCGGCGGTGGATGGCCCGTCACCTTCAGCGATGTCGCCGACGCCCTGGATCACGTTGTCCGCCTCGACGAGCAGTACCCCGAGCTCACCACCGACGACGAGCTCGTCGTCGGCCACAGTGCCGGCGCCCAGTTGGCCATGTGGTCCGGCACCCGCCATTCCCTGAACGACGACGAGGTCGGGAGCGACCCCGCGTTCCGGCCCACGCGCGTGGTCTCCCTGGCCGGGCCCCTCGACATGATCTACGCCGCCACCCACGGTGACGACCGGATCGTCACCGTGCTCGGCGGCACCCCTGCCGAGGTCCCGGATCGCTACACCTCCGTCGACCCCATCCAGAACATCGACCCGCGGATACCGGTGGTGGCCGTGCACGGCACGGCCGACACGATGGTCTCCCCGGAGAACTCCATCCGCTATATCGACGCCGTGAAGCAGCAGAACGGGATCGGGTCCCTCGTGCTGGCCGACGGCGAGGACCACGTCTCACTGGTCAGCGCGGACTCCGCGCACTACCAACGCATCCTCGACATCATCTCCGAGACCTCGGACAAGACCGTCGACGAGCTGGAACAACAGCACTCCGGATAGTCGCCTCACGCGCCCGGCGGTCCGCATGGTTCATCGCCGTGCGCCCGGTCCGGGTACTATTGACAGCTGTCAAGTGTTGGCGTCACCGGTGCGGACCCCCGGTCGCCGTCACCGGAGAGGAAGAGGTCCCACGAGATGACGCCATCGGTCACCACCACGCGCGAGGCACTGTTCCGGCCCCTACAGGTCCGGTCCATGCAGCTGGCCAACCGCCTGGTCATGTCGCCCATGACACGGATGGGCTGCCCGGACGCCCTGCCCGACGAGGTGAACCGCGACTACTACGCCGCTCGTGCCGCCGGCGGTACCGCGCTGATCGTCACCGAGGGGATCGGTGTGGACCACCCCACCTCGGTGGATCACGCATGGATCCCTCGCCTCGACGGGCCCGCGTCCGTGGCCGCCTGGCGGCAGGTCACCGACGCGGTCCACTCGGCCGGGGGTCGCATTCTCGCGCAGCTGTGGCACGTCGGCCCGCTCTGGGGTGCCAACGCCCGTTTCGACCGGGCCAATCGGGACCGGCTCATGGAGAGGCACCCGATGCGACCGTCCGGGCGGTGGGGCACCCCGGGCATCACCACCTACTCCGAGCGGAGCGTCGCCCGGTGGTCATCGGAGGTCGAGCCGATGACGGAGGGCGACATCGCCGAGGTGGTCGATGCGTTCTCCCGTTCCGCCCGGCTGGCGATGGAGGCCGGATTCGACGGCGTGACCCTCCACGGCGGGCACGGGTACCTCCTCGACTCCTTTGTCTGGGCCGACACCAACCGGCGGACCGACACCTGGGGCGGCGACCTGGCCGCGCGCAGCCGGTTCCCCGCCGCGGTGGTCGCCGGGGTCCGCGAGGCGATCGGTCCCGACGCCCCGCTGTTCTACCGCTTCTCCCAGCACACCCAGCAGGACTACACCGCCCGCAAGGCCACCACGACCGAGGAACTGGGCGTGTATCTCGGTGCCCTCGCCGACGCGGGGGTGGACCTGCTCGACGCCTCCACCAGGCGGTTCAACGACCCGGCATTCCCGGACCTGGAGGGCGACGACGGCGAGGTGTCCCTGGCCGGATGGGCCCGCCGACTTACCGGGCTACCGTCGGGCGCGGTCGGCGGGGTGGGGATCGGGGCCTCGCTCCGCGAGCAGAAGTCCGGGGCGCCAGCCCACACCGCGGACAACATCGATGCCGTGGTGGACTGCCTGGAGGCCGGGGAGTTCGATCTCATCTCGGTGGGCCGGCTCCATCTGGCGGATCCGGCCATCGCGACTGTCCTGCGCACCGGCGACCCGTTGCCGGAGTTCGTCCGCGAGGTTCACGAGATGCCTCTGCGGACCCCCGAGGGCTGAGGTACCTAGGGACGCTGTGGACCGCCCGGGGTCGGGTCGCCGCCCAGCCGCTCGATCCCGTCGTGCATCAGCTCCACGGCGGTGCCAAAGACGACGCCGGGGTCGATCCCGCGATAGTCGTCCAGGAGCCCGGTGGTGAGCGGATAGTCCCCGGCGGGCAGGGCCTCGATCTCCGCCGCGGTGACGTCGTCCACTGGAGCGACCAACCCTAGGGCCTCCGCCGTGGCCAGCCCGAGGACGGTCGCGTACCAGCCCACCGTCACCGTCACCACCTGAGGCCGGGGGACCCCCGCACCCAGCATCGCCGCGTGCACCACCTCGGTCGTGGCGTAATCGGCCGACCCGGTGTGGGTGAACCGCTGGAGCAACGGGAACGTCCGGGGATACGCCCTGGCCAGGGCGCGGTACTGCTCAGCCAGGTGACGCAGTGTCGGTCGCCAGGGCGCCCCGGGTGGGGCGGGCCGCACCTGACCGTCGAGCCACGACGCCATGGCCCGGGCCAGCCCCTGCTTGGACCCGAAGTGATAGGCCACCGACATCGCGTCGCACCCCGCCGCGCGCCCCACACTGCGCATGCTGAACGATTCCTGCCCGCTCTCCTCCAGCACGCCGACAGCCGCCTCGACGATCAAGGCGGGGGACAACCCCCTGGGCCCTCGTCCGACGCGGCGCTCGACCATCAGTCCCCCCACTTTCGGGCCGACAAGCCCGAGACACTATTTCTACATTGTAGAATAGGGCGCGATCGAGGGAGGAAGACATGGTGGAAGTCAGACCGGCGGCGGCCTCCGATGCACAGACCATCGGGGAGATGCTCGGGGAGGCGTTCGGCGCTGATCCGGCGTGGGCGCAGTTCTTCCCCGACGAGGCCTCACGGTCCGCACGCCTGACCGCGCACTATCGACGCCACGTGCGTCGGCACCCGGACCGGGTCGACGTGGCCGTGGAGGACGGGCAGACGTTGGGGGCGTTGCTCTGGGAGCCTCCGCACCGCGAGGCGGGGCGCTGGTCACGATGGGGCGAGAGAGGCACAGCGGTTCTCCGACTGCTGATCTCGCCCACCGCGCGCCGCGGCATGGCACACACCCGCGCGGTCGAGGCACACCGGCCGTCGGAGCCGCACTGGTACTTCCACGACATCGCCACCGGACCCAAGGCTCGCGGGAAGGGGATCGGGTCGGCCCTCCTGCGCCACCGCCTGGACATCATCGACCAGGGCGGGCCGGAGCCGGTGTTCCTCGAGGCGACCACCGCGGGCAGCCGCCGCCTGTACGAGCGATTCGGTTTCCTCCCCGTCGGCACGGTGCCCACGGGGCCCGGACAGGAATCCACCGCAATGATCCGACCCGCAGGAGCCCAGAATGACTGACCCCCGCCTCGCCTCGCCGGACGATCTCGCCCCCGCCGCCGAGACCCTGGCCCAGGCGTTCGCGCACTACCCCTGGACCCGTCACGTCATCCCCGAGGAGGGGTACGTCGAGCGCCTGCTCACCCTGCAGCAGCTCTATCTGGCGCACGCCTATCGGCACGGGGTCGTCGCGGTCACCGAGGACCGTGACGGCGTGATCGCGCTCCTGCCCCCGGACGCCCCGGACGCCGACGACGACGCCGTCGAGCAGATCGTGGCCCTGCACGGCGACCGCATCGGGAGGCTGGCCGACGGATCGCCGCCGCACGACGGGTGGACCCTGGAGACCCTCGGGGTGCGCCCCGCCGCGCAGGGCAGGCGTCTCGGTAGCTCCCTGCTCGTGTTTGCTCTGGCCGAGGCGGGACGTCGAGGCGCCCGCGCCGTGCGGTTGGAGACCTCGGATGAGCGGAACGTGCGGCTGTACGAGCGGCACGGGTTTCACGTCACCGGACGCCGCGACCATCCGGACGGGCCGCCCGTCTGGGACATGCAGTTCGACGAGATGGAGGTCGACGACATGGGGGCCCACACCCGCACCACCTGACCGCTCACTCTCCGCTGCCGAGGAGGTTGGCGGGTAGGCCACCGGGAGACCGAGGAGCCGACGACGGGGAGGCGGAGCCGCGAGGGCGTGGTGATCACGCGGTGACGTAGGTTCTACGTCGTGACCGGCTACTGCGACCCGATGGCGCAGTGGCGCGCGGTCGCGGTGGTGCTCGCGTCCGTGCTCACCGCCACGGTCGCGCACACTGCTGCCGGGGGCTGGGTGCCCGGTCCGGGCGGATGGGCCGTCGTGCTCCTGTGTCTGCTCCCGGTCGCCGCGCTCGCCCG
>NZ_JAALEE010000308.1:0-3767 GCF_014145265.1 Dietzia sp. CW19
GGTGTCGTTTCGATGGTCGGTGTCGTCTTGATGGTCGGTATCGACCTGATGGTCGGTGTCGTCTCCATGGTCTGCCTCAGGGCCGCCACCCCGTCGGCCGCCGCGCGCCTCGCGGCCGAGTCGCTGCCCCCGATGAGCGCGGCGATCTCGGCGTACGGCAACCCGCCCAGGTACCGGTAGGCCACACTGAGCCGCTGCCGGGTGGGCAGAGTGGCGACCGCATCCCAGATCGCGTGCCCGCCGAGCTCGTCGTCGTCGCCCCCACCGCCGCCCCTCCACGCGGCTCCGTCGCTCCCGCGGCCTCTTCCCGCCCACTCCCCGAGCAGGGCGACCTCGTCCGCGCCTCCCGCCGGGGCTGCCATTCGCGCTGATCTGCGCACCACGTCCACGGCGCGGCGGTGGGCGACCCTGACCAGCCACGCCTCCACATTGGTCTCCTCCGGCAGGTCCGGCCAGGCCCGCAGCGCGGAGAGGAAAGTCTCGGACCAGGCGTCGTCGGCGTCAGGGCCGGGACCCAGGACCGCACGGCACACTCGCAGAACCGTCGGCCCGTGCCGGACCACCGCACCGTCGAAGGCTGCCCTCATAGATCAGATCTTCCCCTCGTCTCCGGCGCCACGTTCACACGCCCCTCCCACCGGTCTCGGGAGGTAGTCGCTCCGCGCGAGGGAAACGTGAGGTTGGCACAGCGCCCGAGAGACACGCGTGATCGCGGCAGACGTTCGTGATCGCGCACTGGTAGAGCTTTCCCTCGCCCGTCCAATGCTCGGTACTGTCGAGTGTCGGATATCTCCGGGCGGCGCGCCGCATCGGACTTGCGTGTGGAGGACAGCGAATGGCATCGATCTTCATCTCGGGCGGGGCGGCTGGGATCGGCCTGGCAACGGCGGAGCGATTCGGCCGCGAGGGATGGACTGTCGGGGTGTACGACGTCGACAAGGACGCCCTGGCCGCGGTGCAGTCGAGTCATCCCGACTGGATCACTGGAGAGCTCGACGTCCGCGATATGCAGCAGTGGGAGAAGGCGCTGGAGGAGTTCACCTCGCACACCGGCGGGACGCTCGACGTCCTGGACAACAACGCGGGTGTTCTTGTCGCCGGCGACCTGTCGGAGATCTCGGCTGACGCGGTCAAGGCCCAGATCGACATCGATGTGTTGGGGGTGACGCTCGGCGCCAAAGCCGCGTTCCCGTACCTCAAGGCCACGCCGGGGTCGCACCTGGTCAACATCGCGTCCGCGTCGGCGATCTACGGTCAACCCGGGATCGCCACGTACAGCGCCGCCAAGTTCTACGTCGCCGGGCTGACCGAGGCGTTGGAGCTCGAGTGGGCACCGCACGGCGTGCGAGTGGTGGGGATCTGGCCGCTGTGGGCCAAGACCGCTCTCGCGGACCCCAAGACCAAGACGACCAAGACGCTCGGCATCAAGATCACTCCCGAGCAGGTCGCGGACAAGGTCTGGCAGTCCGTCCACCCGACGACCCTTGACCGCCGCTTTCATCGCACGTCCTACAGCGTCGGTGAGCAGACGACCGTGCTCGCGAACATCTCCAAGTTCTCGCCCAACTTCGCGACGCGTCTGGTCAACAAGGTCCTGGCCCAGTAGGGCCTCACCTCGAGCTGATCGTGGGCCACCCGCCCCGGTCGGCGGCGTCCGCAGTAATCGGTCCGCGCCGCGAGAACGTGAGGTCCTTGCGGTACCCGATCCCGCTCGGCACTCGCATACTTGTGTGACCTCACACTCTTTGGGAGTCACCATGCTCGGTTCCCGCACCCCACGCCGCCTGCGTTCCCGATTTGCCGGCGCCCTCGTCGCTGGCGCGCTGGCCGTACCCCTCGCCGCGGCGGTCACGACCACCACCGCCGCGCCCGCACTCGTCCCACAGGCCGCCGCCGGGCCGGTGGAGGACGCACTGACGGACCTCGTCGGGGACCTGGATCCCTCGGGCGAGCTCGGGCCCTACGTGACCGAGGCGCTCAACGGCATCAACGGACCCATCGGCGCCCCCGGCCCGCCAGCCGCGGTGGACACCCCGATCACCTGCCGACCGACCCCGGCCCACCCGCGGCCGGTGATTCTGGTGCACGGGACGTTCGACAACGGCCCCAACACCATGCCGCGACTGGGCGAGCCGCTGCGCAGGCAGGGGTTCTGTGTGATCGCACCGACCCTCGGCGCGTACGCGGGCAACCCGGCCCGGGGAGGTCTCGACTCGATCGTCGGTGCGTCCGGTCCGCAGCTCGCCGGGGTGATCGACCACGTGCGCGCGGTCACCGGCGCCGCGCAGGTCGACCTGGTGGGCTACTCGCAGGGCGCCTCGATCGCGGGGTACACCACCAAGGTGTTGCGCCCCGGCGCGGTGGGCCGGGTGGTCTCGGTGGGCGGGTACTGGGGCGCCGACAACAGTGGCCTGATCCCCCACCAGCTGCCACCGGGGGTCGCAGGCGCGGCGCTCTGGGCCGCCAACCTGCGGGGTCTGGCCGAACTGTCACCCGGCAGCCCCATGCTCACCGCCTGGTACGGACTCGACCGCACCCCGTTCCTACCCGGGGTCGCCTACACGCTCATCGCCACCGGCGGCGACCATCTCCTGCCACCGCAGCGGAGTTTCGTGCCGGGGCCCGGAGTGGGGTGGCGGGTACCGGAGCAGGCCTGCGGCGGCGGCCCGACCTCCCACGGCGGGATGGCGCTCGATCCGCGGACACACTCGATGGTCGCCCGGGCGCTCGGCGGCGCGGGCGCCTGCTGAGATCACCGGGCCCGGGCCGCACCGACACCAGGGCAGGGCGCCAGAGATGAAGTGCCCAGACCGCGTTGCACGGGTCGAAGAGAACGGGGAAATTCGGTGACCACGCACAGTATCCGGCCCGCCAGGGAGAGTGATCTACTCCTTGTGCAGGACATAGAACGGTCGGCCGGCGCACCCTTTGCCGAGATCGGGATGACCGTGGTGGCCGAGGACGACCCTCCGTCGGTCAACTCGCTACTGCAGTTCGTGCAGAACGGGCGGGCGTGGGTCAGCACCGACGGGGCCGATCGGCCCGTGGCGTACCTGCTGGCGGATGTGATCGACGCCAATGCTCACCTCGACCAGGTCTCGGTGCACAGCGATTTCATGCACCGTGGGATCGGGACCGCTCTGCTGAATCACATGATCGGCTGGGCTCGAGAGTGCAGCCTTCCCGCGGTCACTCTGACCACCTACACCGACGTCCCGTGGAACGGGCCATATTACGAGCGTCATGGGTTCCGGTACCTCGCCGAGAACGAGGAGACCCCCGGCCTCAAGGAGATCAGAGCCACAGAGATCGCCCGCGGCCTTGACCAGTGGCCGCGCGCCTGTATGCGCAGGGAACTCTGAGGAGGTCATGGCTCCTGCGACCGGGGACGCGCCGAAGAACCGGCCCTTGTCCCGGCCACGGACCTCACCGGCCGCGTACTCACCACGGCGGGTGATGATCGCGAACGTCTATTGACTTTCGTCGCCGTAGACCTTTGTAGGAAACGCCTTCCGCGTCGTTGGCGGACGTCTGTCGGGTTTCCCGGAGTAGGAGCGAACCACTCTAGCTTTGAGATTCGGCGCGTCTCCATCGCGCGCTTCGACCACCTCCCGATCGGAGGAACTCCCGCTTCGAGTCGGCCGTCTACTGCGCAGGCCACACACTCGCTCGAACTCGAGCATGGCGGCGCCAACGTCCCCTACACCCTTGGTAGGCGCTCCGTCATTGCCGTCGATCCAGCTAGGGCGTGTCTCCCAATCGGCGTA
>NZ_JAALEE010000309.1:0-3360 GCF_014145265.1 Dietzia sp. CW19
GGCCGCCGCCGAACAGGCTCCCGCCGACGCGGGTCGGGCGCCCGAGGTGAGGACCCGCGAGGTCACCGCGACCGCGGTGTACGTCAACCTCGCGACCCCCGACGCCGCGGCCCGGGTCGCCGCGATGGACGTCGATGGCGTGGGCCTGTTGCGCGCGGAGTTCCTCATCACCAGCGCGCTGGACGGCGTCCACCCGCGCACGCTCATCGCCGAGGGCAGGGCGGAGGAGTACGTGGGACGGATGGCCTCCGGCATCAGCACGATCGCCGCGGCCTTCGACCCCCGACCGGTGGTCTACCGCGCCACGGACCTGCGTTCCAACGAGTTCCGTGGCCTGCTCGGCGGCGAGGTCGAGGCCGAGGAGCGCAACCCGATGATCGGCTACCGCGGGTGCTTCCGCTACACGCAGGAACCGGACCTGTTCCGACTGGAGCTGGACGCGTTGGCCCGGGTGCGGCAGAAGCACGGCAACCTGCACCTGATGATCCCGTTCGTCCGCACCGGGTGGGAGCTCCGGGCCTGCCTGGACATCATCGACGCCCACCCGATCGGCCGGGACAAGGGACTCAAGCGATGGATCATGGCCGAGGTCCCGTCGGTCGTCCACTGGATCCCCGAGTACGCCGCGATGGGCATCGACGGGGTCTCGATCGGGTCCAACGACCTCACCCAGCTGACGCTCGGGGTGGACCGCGACTCCGAGGTCTGCGCGGAGCTCTTCGACTCGATGGACCCGGCGGTTCTGGCGTTCATCGACCAGATCATCGACCGTTGCCATGAATCGGGACTCACGGTCTCGCTGTGCGGGCAGGCCGCCTCGACCGACCCGGCGATGGCCGAACACCTCGTCCGCAAAGGCGTGACGTCGGTGTCGGTCACACCGGACTACGCGGAGATCACCCGGCGGACCGTGGCGCGGGCCGAGAAATCGATCCTGCTCGATGCGGCCCGATCGGCCGCGCGCCGCCCACCTGCGAAATAAGAGTCTTTCCTCACCTTGGACGGATCGCTGACGACGCACTAACATCTGTCTTGTTACCGACGGGTAGGTTCCGGTGCGCCCATGGACACCAGTGCCGACCCGCGCGGCCACCTCCATTGCCACGACACCGCACTCCGATCGGAGAAGACCGTAATGGGTCACTACAAGAGCAACGTCCGCGATCTCGAGTTCAACATGTTCGAGGTCCTGCGCATGAACGAGGCACTCGACGCCGGCGAGTTCGGCGACATGGACACCGAGACCGCCCGGGGCATCCTCTCCGAGGTCGCGACCCTCACCGAGGGCCCGGTCGCCGAGTCCTTCTCGTCGGCCGACCGCAACCCGCCGGTCTTCGACCCCGAGACCCACTCGGTCTCCCTGCCCGAGGACTTCAAGAAGTCGTTCCGCGCCTGGTACGACGCCGGCTACTGGTCGATGGGACTGCCGGAGGAGCTCGGCGGGATGCCGGCCCCCCGCGCGATGGTGTGGGCCACCGGCGAGATGATGCTCGGGGCCAACCCGGCGGCGTTCATGTACGGTGCCGGCCCCGCCTTCGCCGCCGTCCTCTACGAGAACGGCACCGAGGAGCAGAAGCAGTGGGCCGCCACCTGCGTCGAGCGCGGCTGGGGAGCGACCATGGTCCTCACCGAGCCCGACGCCGGCTCCGATGTCGGTTCCGGCCGCACGAAGGCGGTCAAGCAGGACGACGGCAGCTGGCACATCGAGGGCGTCAAGCGGTTCATCACCTCGGCCGACTCGGACGACATGTTCGAGAACATCTTCCACCTGGTCCTGGCCCGCCCCGAGGGCGCGGGCCCGGGCACCAAGGGACTGTCGCTGTTCTTCGTCCCCAAGATCCACTTCGACTTCGAGACCGGCGAGCTGGGCGAGCGCAACGGCGTGTTCGTCACCGGCGTCGAGCACAAGATGGGCATCAAGGTCTCCACCACGTGCGAGCTGACCTTCGGCGGCCACGGGGTCCCGGCCAAGGGCTGGATCGTCGGTGACGGCGAGCTCAACCTGGGCATCCGGCAGATGTTCGACGTGATCGAGCACGCCCGGATGATGGTCGGCACCAAAGCCATCTCCACCCTGTCGACCGGCTACCTCAACGCCCTGGAGTTCGCCAAGGAGCGCGTCCAGGGTGGCGACATGGTCGAGATGGCCGACAAGAACGCCCCCCGCGTGACCATCACCCACCACCCGGACGTGCGCCGGGCGCTCATCCGCCAGAAGGCGTTCGCCGAGGGCCTGCGCGCGGTGTACATGTACACCGCCGCCCATCAGGACGTCGAGATCGCCCAGCGCGTCTCCGGTGCCGACGGCGAGCTCGCCCACCGCGTCAACGACCTGCTCCTGCCGATCGTCAAGGGTGTCGGGTCCGAGCGGGCGTACGAGCTGCTCACCGAGTCGCTTCAGACCTTCGGCGGGTCGGGCTTCCTGCAGGACTACCCGATCGAGCAGTACATCCGCGACGCCAAGATCGACTCCCTGTACGAGGGCACCACCGCGATCCAGGCGCAGGACTTCTTCTTCCGGAAGATCGCCCGCGACCGCGGCACCGCCATCGGCCACGTCTCGGCGCAGATCAAGAAGTTCCTCGAGGCCGACGGGCCCGCGGAGCTGGCCGCCGAGCGCGAGGTCCTGGCCACCGCGCTCGCCGACGTCGAGGCGATGGTCGGCACCTGCTTCGACCACCTCCTCGCCTCGCAGGAGGATCCCAAGCACCTCTACACCATCGGTCTGGCCTCGGTCCGTCTGCTCATGGCGTTCGGCGACCTCATGATGGGCTGGCGACTGCTCGTCGGCGCAAAGGTCGCCCTCGGGGCACTGGACGGTGCGTCGGACGCCGACAAGGGCTTCTACAACGGCAAGATCGCCGCCGCCAAGTGGTTCGCGAACAACGAGCTCCCGCTGATCACCGCCACCCGCGGGATCGTCGCCGGCCTCGGCAGCGAGCTCATGGAGCTGGACGAGGCCGCGTTCTGATCCACCGCTGACCACGCCCCGCGTTCCCCGGGGGTTGTGCATCGTGTTCGGTCCCGACACGCCGCACGACCCCCGGGGATCCGTGCATTTCGGGTGCATCACCGGATCCGCGGCGGTGCTGTGCGGTGCGGCGGGACTGGTCAGTTGCCGGGCAGGACCGGTATCCGGAACTCCGGCAGACCCGGGATCCGTATCGCGTCGTCCGGCACCGGCGGCGGCGCGACCGGGCCGGGCGGCTCGTCCGCGGGTGCCGGACTCTCCACCCTGCACTCGATCCGGACCCGGGGCGCATAGGTGGACGACACGGTGTCGGTGCTGACCGTCTCCTCGCCCCGCTGGACCACGCGGGTGACCCGGGCCGTGTACCCGTCGGCACCCGGGTCCGGGGT
>NZ_JAALEE010000310.1:0-1686 GCF_014145265.1 Dietzia sp. CW19
TTCGGCTATCCGGGTGAACGCGCTGGTGAGCGAGGCGGCGGCGAAGACCGTGAGCAGGGGCGAGCCCTCGTCGTCGTCGACCCCGACAGAACATCCCGCCAGCAGGGACATCCCCACGGCCGCGGCGAGCACCCGCACGCCGCCCGCGCCGGCGGCACGCCGCCGGCTCCTCCTGCGTCCCCCTGGGAAGGGCACGGTCGTCGGACTACCGGTAGTTGGTGAACTGCAGCGCGACCTCGAGATCGGCCTTATTGAGCAGCTGCATGCACTCCTGCAGGTCGTCGCGCTTCTTGGACGACACCCGGATCTCCTCGCCCTGGATCTGCGCCTTGACGCCCTTGGGGCCCTCGTCGCGCAGGAGCTTGGTGATCTTCTTGGCGTTCTCCTTGTCGATGCCCTGCTTGAGGGAGCCGACCAGGCGGAAGCCCTTACCGGACGGCATCGGGTCGCCCACCTCCAGCGCCTTCATGCTCAGGCCCCGGCGGACCAGCTTCTCGATGAACACGTCCTTGGCCGCCAGCACACGGTCCTCGGAGGCCGCGACGATCTCCACCGCGTCGTCACCCTTCCACTCGATACCGGCGTCGGTACCGCGGAAGTCGTAGCGGGTGCCCAGCTCCTTGGCGGCCTGGTTGAGGGCGTTGTCCACCTCCTGGCGGTCGAACTCCGAGACGATGTCGAACGAGGACTCCGAGGCCATGGACGCGCTCCTTCTCCTGGGTTGGGGGACGATCCCGGCCAGGCTACCCGGCCGTGACATCCGCCCGGGCCACCCCGCCGGCCCCCGATTTGGCACCGGGGGTCACACGCGTTGTATCGTGTCCTAGCGCCTTCAAGGGTGCACGCCAGATTGCCCGAGCGGCCAAAGGGAGCGGATTGTAAATCCGTCGGCTTATGCCTACGTTGGTTCGAATCCATCATCTGGCACGCGAGACCCCCGCCACAAGCGGGGGTCTTCGTGCATTTCCTGGCCGCGATAGTGTGGCCGTGTGACACCGTGGACATCAGCGGCGCCGGGTGCGGGACGCCGGTGTGCCGCATCTCATCGAAAAGATTCGAGGTGAGGGGTATCCACGACAGGGTCGGCTCCGAACAACAGGACATGACACTGGATTCGGTAAGCGCCGCCCAGCGGATGACCTCTCGCGACCTGCCCGACGGCCTGGGTCACGCCGTCGACGACTGGGCGGCCGATCTCGACCGCACCACCCGATCCGGCAAGGGCATGCGCTCGGCACTGTTCGACGCGGTCTACACGCACGCCGGCGGTCGCGACGAGGCGGTTCGCGCCGCCGCCTGTCAGGCGCTCGAACTCCTCCACGAGGCCTTCCTTGTCCACGACGACGTGGCCGACGGCGACGACCACCGCCGGGGCCGGCCCAACCTGCAGGGTCGGACCACGACGCGGGGTGCCGAGCAGGGGTTGTCCCGGGAGACCGCCGCGCACGTCGGCATGGTGGGGGGACTGCTCGGCGGGGATCTCCTCCTGGTGGCCGCGATGGGCGAGTTCGCCCGGTTGCCCGTGCCGGCGCCCGTGCTGCACCGCGCCATGGCGGAGGTCGAACGCGCGGTGGTGGCCTCCATCGCCGGGGAGTACGCCGACGTGCACGGTGCGGCCCACGGTGAGCCGACCACGCAGGAACACGCACTGGCGATCGGTGCCGCCAAGACCGCGGCCTACTCCGA
>NZ_JAALEE010000311.1:0-5103 GCF_014145265.1 Dietzia sp. CW19
CGTGCTGTGGGTGCTCTCGGCGCTGGTCTACGCGCGGGTCACCGAGCCCGCGGGAGAGGCCGCCGCCGGGGCCGCCGATCACCAGGACGGCGACGGCGGCGGATCCTGGTTCGCCGAGGCGGCCCGGATGCTCCGCGAGGACCGGACGTTCCGCAGGTTCGTCACCGTGCGTGGCCTGATCCTCGTGTCGTCGCTGAGTCCGCCGTTCATCGTGTCGATGTCCGTCGCGGCGGGCACCGGGGCACTGGCCGGGCTCGGCGGGTTCATCCTCGCCTCCGGGATCGCCTCACTCGTCGGGGGGCGGATCTTCGGCCGGCTCGCCGACCGGTCCAGTCGTCGGCTCATGGCGTGGGCGGCCGCCGCCGCCTCGATCGTGGCGCTGGGTTTCGTGGTGGCCGTCTCGCTCCCCGGCGTCGACGGCTCGTCCGCGCTGGGGACCGTGTTCTTCGTGGGCGGATACTTCCTGCTCACGTTGTTGCACTCCGGGGTCCGCGTGGGGCGCAAGACCTATGTCGTGGACGTGGCCGAGGGCGACCTGCGGACGACCTACGTCGCGGTCTCCAACTCGGCCATGGGGATCATCCTGCTCGTGGTGGGCGGCATCAGTTCGGTCATCGCGCTGGCGGGGGTCGAGTGGGCGCTGGTCTTCCTGGCGATCCTGGGGCTGATCGGTGCGGTGTCGGCACTGAGAATGCCCGAGGCGTCGGCGGCCCGGTGATGCCGGGTGCGTGAGCGGCCCGGAGTGTGGAAGCCTCGGGACGGACGGCGGGTGAAGCCCGCCGGTCATGACGACGACGAGGAGACGCGCCGTGCCCGATGACAATGTCACCCTCACGGATTTCCGAGCAGGCCTGCTCGATGGGAGCGAGAAGGATCTGGCCGACTACGCCGGTCAGGTCGTCTTGGTGGTCAACACCGCCAGCAAATGCGGGTTCACCCCCCAGTACAAGGGGTTGCAGAAGCTGTACGAGGAGTACCGCGACCAGGGCTTCGTGGTGTTGGGCTTCCCGTGTGACCAGTTCGCGCACCAGGAGCCGGGCACCGACGAGGAGATCGGGTCGTTCTGTGAGCGCAACTTCGGGGTGGAGTTCCCGCTGTTCTCGAAGATCGAGGTCAACGGATCGGGCACCCACCCGCTGTACCGCTGGCTCAAGTCGCAGGAATCCGGTCTGCTGGGCGGTCGGATCTCGTGGAACTTCACCAAGTTCCTCATCGGGCGTGACGGCACCGTGGTGGGTCGGTTCGGCCCCAACCGTAAGCCTGAGGACCTGCGCAAGGCCGTCGAGGAGGCGTTGCGGGAGTCGTGAGGCCGTGCGGTGAGTGGGCCGATTCAAGTTGCTGCGGCTAAGGTTCTTAAGTCATCACTGAGAACTCTGGAGCCGTATGGCTGTCGGAATGCCCCGATTCGCCGCCACCGCCACCGCCGGCGCGCTGGCCCTCGCCCTGACCCTCGGTTCGGTCGCCCCGGCCGGAGCGCAGCTCGGCAGCATCGACCCGGCCACGTTGGGGCCGGACGATCTGGAGACCATCATCGAGGCCGTGGGTTCCGTCCCTCTGGGCTCGACCGCCGGTTCGCTCGGGTCGGTGGGCTCCGCGGACATCCCGCTCGGTGAGGGATCCTCTGCCCCCATCGGGACGCCCTCCCCGGTCGATCCGAGCATCACCGAGACCGAGTTCCGGGGAGTCGAGCGCACGCGGGGGGAGTATCAGTACTGGATCGTCGCCTCGGAATCGATGCAGCGCGAGATCACCGTCGAGGTGGTCCCGTCCCGGGGTGAGGGCGCCGCTCCGGTGCTCTACATGCTCGACGGCGTCGGCGCCCCGGTGAGCAGCACCGGGTGGAACCACCAGGGCCAGATCGAGGATCGGCTCGCGGACGAGGACGTCACGTGGTCAATCCCGCCGGCGCGTTCGCCTCGTACTACACCGACTGGGAGCAGCCGGACCCGGTCCTGGGCAACAACAAGTGGGAGACCTTCCTCACCGAGGAGCTGCCGGGCGTCGTGGCCGAGCAGCTCGAGACGAGCGGCAGGAACGGGATCGGGGGGATCTCGATGGGCGGCCAGGCGGCCATGCACCTGGCCGCCACGCACCCCGGGCTCCACGACGCCGTGATGTCCTTCAGCGGCTACTACTCCACGATGGACGCGCTCGGTTACCAGACCGTCCGGCTCAGCGTGGAGACCCGCGGTGGCCAGGTGGACAACATGTGGGGTCCGCACCGAAGCGGGCGCTGGGCGGAGAACGACACCATCTCTCACCCGGAGGGACTGCGTGGCAAGGCCGTCTACTTCTCGTCCGGCAGTGGCGAGATCGGCCCGGAGGACCTGCAGGAGTACGGCGGCGGCGCGGACGTCCAGAACCTGCTCATCGGACTGGTCCTGGAGAAGGGCGTGCGCGAGGGCACCGAGGCCTTCGAGAGGGCGCTCGACCGCGCGAACGTCGACCACCGGGTGGACTACTCCGACACGGGGCTGCACAACTGGCCGAACTTCCTCAAGAACTTCGAGGCCGGCTGGGAGCACATCAAGCCCGCTCTCGAGGACTGACCCCCGCCCCAGCGCCCTCGCGATGGCCCCATGTTCGCCCCGGCGCCCTCGCGCTCGCTCCCATCATCGATAAGACCGTTCCGCGCACCCCCTTCTCGGGCGATGTGTGCGGAACGCTCTTGGCGTTGAGGGGCGGGGTCGTTGAGGGGCGGGGTCGCCGCGCGGCGGGACCGCCGAGGGGCGGGGAGAACGACGACGACGAGGTCCGCACCAGCACACGGCAGCGCCGCCACCCGGTCGAGCACACCGGGCGGCGGCTCCGGTTGGCGCTCGAGCCGATCGGTCTCTGCGGCGAAGGGGCACGACGACCTACGCTTGTCACGTCAACAGCGATTCGCTGACGGGCTTCGGGATCGGGGAAGCCGCGTCGGGTCACGAGCGCTACACGTTGCTCGGCGATCGGAGGACTGTGTGGGCGGGAACGACGACGCCGGGCGCCGCGACGGCCGGACGGAGGCGGGCGGCGACACCCGGACGGCAGAGCGCGTCGACGATCCGATGGTCGAGGTCCGCGAGCTGCGCAAACAGTACGGCCGCCGGGGCCCGGTCGCGCTCAGGGGCATCGACTTCACGGTCGGTCGCGGCGAACTCTTCGGACTGCTCGGGCCCAACGGCGCCGGCAAGACCACGACGCTCGGCATTCTCACCACCCGGGTGAGGCCGACCTCCGGCACCGCGCGGATCGACGGCATCGACGTGGTGGCCGGACCGCAGGCGGTCAAGCGGCGGATCGCGGTGATGCCGCAGCAGAGCAACCTGGACCGATCACTGACGGCGCTGGAGAATCTGACGTTCCACGGCGCCTACTACGGCATGCGACTGAAGGACAGGCGGCGGCGTTCGCGCGAGCTGTTGGAGCAGTTCGGGTTGGCGGACCGCGCTGACGAGCAGGTGGAGAACTTCTCCGGCGGTATGGCGCAGCGACTGCTCATCGCGCGGGCGCTCATGCACCGTCCGCCGCTGCTCTTCCTCGACGAACCGACCACGGGGCTGGATCCGCAGTCGCGGTTGTTCCTCTGGGACCGGGTGACCGATCTCCACCGATCCGGCACCACGATCATGCTGACCACGCACGACATGGCCGAGGCGGATCGGCTGTGCGAGCGGATCGCGATCGTCGACCACGGTGAGCGCATCGCGTTGGACACCCCGGCCGGTCTGCGGGATCTGTTGCCGGGTGGTCGCGGCATCGAGCTCGTCCTGGACGCCTCCGACGATCCCGCTCCGCTGCTGGCAGAACTCGGGGAGACGGAGTCCGCCGAGCTCGAGCAGGGGCGGTGGCGGGTGCGCTGCTACGGCGACAGTCGCCTGGGCGAGGCGATCGCGGTCGCCGAACAACGGGGAGCCGTGGTCCGGGACGTGCGCCGGCTCGAGGGCAGTCTGGAAGACGTGTTCGTGCACCTGACCGGGCGGGAGCTGCGATGAGTGACGTGACGAGAAACCCCGACCCGATGCTGGCGCGCGCGACGGGTCTCCGCGCCTTCCTGGGCCTGCTCCAGCGCGACATCTGGAACACCCTCCGTCACGAACTGGGGGGCTTCCTCGCGCAGTCGCTCATGCAACCGTTGGCGTTCCTCTTCGTCTTCGGCCTCGTCCTGCCGGAGATCGGCGCGGTGGACGAGTCCTACGCGACGCAGCTGTTGCCGGGCATCATCGCACTGACGCTCGTGCTGACGGCCCTGCAGAACGTGGCGCTGCCGTTGGTGATCGAGTTCTCGTACACCAAGGAGATCGAGGACCGACTGTTGGCGCCGATCTCTCCGCTGATGGTGGGGGTGGAGAAGTTGGTGTTCGCGACCGGGCGGTCCCTGATCGCGGCGCTGCTGATCCTGCCGCTCGCGGCACTGATCCTGCCGGGCGGGGTGCAGACCGGCGGTGCGAACTGGGGAGTGTTCGCGCTGCTCCTGATCGTCGGCGGCCTCGCCGGGGCGTCGATCGGACTGGTGCTGGGCACGTCGGTCCCGGCGCGGCGCATCAACATGGTGTTCGCGTTGGCCCTGACGCCGCTGATCTTCACCGGCGCCACGTTCTACCCGTGGCAGCTGCTCGATTCCCTGCGGTGGTTCCAGGTGCTGACGCTGTTCAACCCGCTCACCTACGTCTCGGAGGGGATGCGCGGCGCCCTGACCTCGTCTCCGCATCTGGGGGCGGAGTGGATCGCGCTCGGGCTCGCGGTCTCGACGGTCGCCTTCGCTGCCGTCGGTCTGCGCGGGTTCATCCGCCGTGCGGTGGATTGACGACTCCCGTCCGGGGCGTGCGACGGGTGCACCCCTCGGGTCGCGGGGTGGTGAGCGTCAGTATCCGCGGCCGTACTCGACCACGGACAGCAGGTCCTCGCCGTCGACGAACCTGCGGAGGTTCTCCGCGAGCGGCCCGGCCATCTCCTCGGTGAGTCGCCCGGCCGGGTTGGCGACGTGCGGGGTGATCACCACGTTGTCGAGGCCGAACAGCGGGTCGTCCGGCGCGGGCGGCTCCGGATCGGTCACGTCGAGCGCGGCGCCGCCGATCAGGCCGCCGGTGAGCGCGCGGTACAGGGCGGCCTGGTCGATGAGGG
>NZ_JAALEE010000312.1:0-12819 GCF_014145265.1 Dietzia sp. CW19
CTGCCCGTCAACCCGTCCGGCGGCGTGCTGTGCTCCAACCCGATCGGCGCGTCCGGCATGCTGCGCTTCGCCGAGGCCGCCCGGCAGGTCATGGGCCGCGCCGACGAGCACCAGGTCCCGGGGGCACGCAAGGCCCTCGGCCACGCCTACGGCGGCGGGTCCCAGTACTTCTCCATGTGGGTTGTGGGGACCGACCGTCCGGAGCGTCACTCATGAGCAATCCGTACCTGGATGAGACCGGCCAGTATCGGCCTCTGGAGATGAGCGACGCCGCCCTGGCCAGTCCCGCCTTCGCCGCCGCGCGCCGCTCGTGGGCCGCGACCAACGCCGGCGACCGCGATGCCTGGATCGCCGGATGGTCTCCCGAGGGCACCATCGAGGATCCCGTGGGTCCGTCGATGTTCGATGCCGAGGGCATCGGCCACACCGGCACGGAGAGGCTCCTCGAATTCTGGGAGAAAGCCGTGGCCACCCCGGACCACATCGAGTTCCGCTTCGATCGGGGGATCGCCGCGGGCGACGAACTGCTCTGCGTCGGCACCATGCGCACCCACATGGGCTCCAGCATCATGGAGATCGACATCGCCGTGGACTACCGCGTCGACGCCGACGGTCGTCTGGTCTCCCTTCGCGCCTTCTGGGAGCAGGACGTGGCCATGGCCTCGGGACTGCGGCCGCTCACCGACGACGACAGGGCCGCCATCGCCGGCGCCGCCGGAAAGGGCCAGTGACCATGGGCCGCGTAGTGGACGCCGAGTTCTCCGTCCCCATCTCCTTCTCCCCCGTCGATCAGATCATCGATATCGCCCGCGGTGCCGAGGCCGCCGGCTTCGACCGGATCGTCCTGCCCGACTCGCTGTTCCACCCGCGACGCCAGGACGAGGACTACCCGTACACCCCCGACGGCTCGCGGATGTGGGACGAGAACACCCAGTGGGTGGAGCCGCTCATCGCCTCCGCGGCCATGGGCGGGGCCACCTCGACCATCCGCTTCTGCCCGCAGGTGCTCAAGGTCGGCCCGCGCAATCCGCTGTTGCTCACCAGGCAGGTGGCCTCGGTGGCGTTGCTCACCGGGAACCGCTTGGACCTGGGCGTGGGCATCGGCTGGGACCCCAACGAGTTCGAGTGGTGCGGCGCGCCGTTCAAGGGCCGCGGAAAGCGCACGGACGAGTCGCTGGCGATCATGCGCCAGGCCCTGCGGGGTGAGTGGATGGAGTTCCACGGCCAGCACTTCGACTTCGACGAGCTGATCTTCACCCCCGCGCCCAGCGAGCAGGTGCCGTTCTACGTGGGCGGACACACCGAGATCGCGCTCAAGCGGGCCGCGCGCGTGGGCCAGGGCTGGACCAGCGCCATGATGGGCTACGACGAGATCGTCGCCACCGTCCGGCGGCTGGGCGAACTCCTCGAGGCCGACGGTCGCTCGCTGGCCGACCGCGGCGACGGCACCCCCTTCGCCATCCAGGTGGTCTGCCTCGACCGCTTCGGCACCCGGGGCTTCACGGAGCTGGCCGAGGCCGGGGTCACCGACATCATCGTGATGCCCTGGATGGTCGACGGCCACGGGTTCGACTGCTCCACCGAACAGAAGCTCGAGTCCATCGCCGCCTTCGGCGAGAAGTACGGTCTCGGTTCCTAGCCCTGCCCAGGTCTCGTCAGCCCCCGGCCAGCCTGCCTGGCGGACATACCCCCGCGGTTGGCGGACATGCCCCGAGGTTGGCGGACATGCCCCCGCGGTTGGCGGACTTGCCTCCGCGGTTGGCGGACTTCTCGTGCGATTCCGGGCCCATTTTGGCACCTCCTGCCCGCCAGCTGAGGAAGCATGTCCGCCAACTCGGGGAGCGGGTCCGCCCGGTCTGCCGGACCGCCACGTGAGCCAGGCGGACTGAACTCGTCGTAGTTCCTGTGAATCGTCGTCATCCCTGTCCACATGGACGTCGTCACCCGCCGGTCGACACGTGATGACCGGTCAGGATTGCCGTCATGAGACGCGACCGGCGATTCCGAGACACCCGGCCTCCCACTCCGCTCCCCGCCTCGTTGGCGGATGCGGTTGCAGGCGGGCAGCCATTCGCGGCGAGCCAGGCTCTCGAGACCGGACTGGTGACGAGATACGCGCTCCGATCGGCGTTCAGAATGATCGTCCCCGGTGTGTACGCCGCGAAGGGGGCACGGCTGAGCAGGTGGGACTTCATTCGTGCGGTCGACATCTGGGCGCCTGCAGACGCGGTGATCGGAGGGTGGTCCGCCGCGTACCTCCATGGGGAACACTGGTACTCGACAGAGCGGGGCAACGGCGTCGTCGATGTCTTCACCTCAGCCGAGCCCCGCGTGCCGACCGGGGTTCGGGAGCGCCGGCTGCGGCAACCCATCCCGGCCGCGGACGCGTGCGAGATCGGCGGAGTACGAATTACCGCACCAGCCCGAACCGCGGTCGACGTGGCAAGGTGGTCCACTGGCGCTGATCGGAGGATCTGCATCGTGGACTCCGTGTGCTTCGCCACCAACACCAGCGTGCGCGCGGTTGCCGACGCTGCAACGCGGATGCCCGGCCAACACGGGGTCTCGAGGGTGGTTCGACTGCTCGACGCCTGCGACGCGGACGCGCACTCTCCGCAGGAGAGCCTCCTCCGGCTCAGAATCGAGCGCTCTTCACTGCCTCAGCCTGTCTCGCAGTTCGAGATATGCGAACCGTCGGGGCATCTCCTCACAATTGCCGACCTCGCGTACGCCCGCGAGAAGGTCGCGATCTTCTACGACGGCAGGCATCACGGAGATCCGGAACAGTGGCGCCGGGACCTCCGGATCACCGCTCGGTTGGCGGACCTTGGCTGGCAGGTCGTCCGTGTGACAAAGGGAATGCGCCCGGAGGAGGTCATCGGCCATATCGCGAGTGCCCTGACCCGCGCCCGACGAGACCTCCGGCACCTGACTTCATCCTGAACGAGCCCTCGCGTGGCAGCTGGCGGGCACCCCACCTCGCTTGGCGGCCATGTCCTCGCCGTTGGCGGCCCTGTCCTCGCCGCTGGCGGACACCCCCTCGCAGCTGGCGGACCCGATATGCGAAAAGCGGGCCTGAAACGCGAAAAATGCCCGCCAGCCCGAGGCGCCTGTCCGCCAACCGGAAGCTCGTGTCCGCCAGCCAGGCTCGGAGCAGTCGGGGGGCGTGCTGGAGAGGTAGTCGGGTGCGAGCTCGGGCGGGGGCGGGGTGACATGCGCCTGCCGAGTGCCTCAGGCAGGAACGGCGGCCGCGATGTCCGCCAGGCAGGCGAGGATCTCCCGGTGGGTGTCCTCCGTGGCCTCCAGGTGCATGAGATGCCCCGCCGGTGAGGAGATCGCGCGCACCATCCGCACCTCGTCGTGATGACGCCCCAGCTTGGAGAGCGGATCCCGGCCGTGGAAGCCCTCGAGGTCCGGGTCGTGCTCCGAGTAGAGGAAGTAGAACGGCACGGGGTTGGTCTGCCGCTCGAACTCCTTGCGGGCGAACCACGACACGTCCATCGCCCGGTACCACTGCAGCGGACCGGCGAACCCGGTCCGCGCGTACTCGGCCTCGTAGATGTCCATCTCCTCGACGGTGAACCACCGCCACGGCAGCGGCGGCGCCTCGGGCAGAGCCTCGAGATAGGTCGACCCCGGGGGGTGCTGCCAGACGTCGAGGTAGTGGTACTCAGCGGACAGGGCCCAGAAGACCCGGGTGAGGAATTCGCGCTCGCGGCCGGCGAGATCGGCCTCCGCCACTCCCGGCTGCGTGAAGTAGTTCAGGTGCAGGAAGTGCTTCTCGGCCATCATCGCCGAACCCTCCAGCGGCGGCACCGACCCGGCGGTACCCATGAACGGGTTCTCCATCCCGATCACCGCGCGCACCCGCCCCGGTTCCAGATGGCAGGTGTCGTACGCGACGCCCGCGCCGAAATCGAAGCCCACCACCACCACGCGCGCCGCACCCTCGGCGTCGCACACCGCCAGGACGTCGTCGACCACCTCGCGCGGCGAGTAGGCCTGGACGTCGGCCGGCGCATCCGAACCACCCATGCCGCGCAGGTCGGGCGCGATGACCCGCCACCCGGCTGCGGCGAGGACGGGGATCATGCGGTGCCAGGTGAACCAGAAGTGCGGGAAACCGTGGAGGAGGACCACGGTGCCCGGGGGGCCGTCCGCGGAACCAGGGTGGCCGTCCGCGGATGCCGTGTCCGGTTCGGCGACGACGTAGTGGAGACGGACGCCGTCGCGGTCGACGTAGCGGTGGTCGAGCATGTCTTTCACACTGCCTCCTCCGGCCTCCGCCCGACGGGGTTCGGCCTAATCGATGGAGCCTCTCCGAGGGATGACGACGAGGCCCGCCCGGAGAGAACCGCGGCCCCGACCCGGCCTGGCGAGAAGGCGGGGTCGGGGCCGTGGGCCGGGCCGTGTGTGGGGGCTCGGGTCAGCGCATGACCGGGCACTTGTAGTCGACCGACCACTCGGTGATGCCGTTGAGCCACCCCGAGCGGATGCGGGAGGGCTCCCCGAGGGCCTCCAGGTTGGGGAGGTGATCGGCGATGGCGTTGAAGATCAGTTCGATCTGCAGCCTGGCCAGGTTCGCCCCGATGCAGTAGTGCGGGCCGTTCCCGCCGAAACTCAGGTGCGGGTTGGGATCGCGCAGGATGTTGAACGAGAAGGGGTCCTCGAAAACGTCCTCGTCGAAGTTCGCCGAGCCGTACATGATGGCGGCGCGGTCGCCCTTCTTCATGGTCACGCCCCCGATCTCGACGTCCTCGGTGGCGGTGCGCTGGAACGACGTGATCGGCGAGGCCCAGCGGAGGATCTCGTCGTACGCGGTCGCGGGGCGCTCGGCCTTGAACAGCTCCCACTGGTCGGGGTTGTCGAGGAAGGCGACCATCCCGTGTGTGGTGGCGTTGCGGGTGGTCTCGTTGCCGGCCACGGCCAACAGCACCACGAACCAACCGAACTCGTCGGCGGTGAGCCTCTCGCCGTCGATGTCGGCCTGGATGAGCTTGGTGACCAGGTCGTCACGGGGATCGATCTCGCGCTTGGCAGCGAGGTCCTGCGCATAGGACAGGACCATGGCGTTGGCCATCTGCGACTCTTCGACCTTGCCGGGTACGTCGTAACTGGTCATCTGGTTGGACCACTCGAAGATCTGATGCCGGTCCTCGAGGGGGATGCCGATGAGCTCGGCGATCGCCTGCAGAGGCAGCTCGGAGGCCACCTCGGTGATGAAGTCGCCGCTGCCCTTGGCGGCCGCGGTCTCGACGATGACCCGCGCCTTCTCGGCGAGGTGGTCCCGGAGCTTCTCGATGTTGCGCGGGGTGAAGCCCTTGGAGATGGTGCGCCGGTACTTCTTGTGCTCTTCACCGTCCTGGTTGATGAACAGCAGGCGGGTCAGCTCGACGATCTCGCGCTCGGTGCCCGGTGCGAAGCGCGGGATCGCGGTGTTCTCGAAGGTGGAGAACACCTCGTTGGTGCGCCGGGAGATCTCCTTGACGTCCTCGTGCTTGGTGACCACCCAGTACCCGTGGTCGTCGAAGCCGTCGGCCCCGGGCTCGTTGGCGCACCACCGGATCGGTTCGGTGCGACGGAGGTGAGCCCACTCCGGATGCGGGAGCCGCTTCTCGTAGAGCTCCGGGTCCGTGAAGTCGAAACCCTCGGGGATGGTGACTGCCTGCACTGGTACTCCTTGACCGCGTCGGATGCGTCTCGTGCTCGTCGACCGACGACCCCGGGATACTGCGAACCCGGGACCCGAGCGGTAATCTAGAACACGTTCCACCCACCATACTAGAACACGTTCCCCCTGGGTCCCTGTTTTCATCGGGCCCGGTCACCCGGAAGGACCACCATGGGCAATCCCGTCATCGTCGAGGCCGTTCGCTCCCCGATCGGCAAGGCTCGCGGCGCACTGTCGGGCCTGCACCCCGCACACCTGCTGGGCGCCTCCCAGAAGGAGGTCATCCGGCGCGCCGGGATCGACGCGTCGCTGGTCGAGCAGGTCGTGGGCGGCTGTGTCACCCAGGCCGGCGCGCAGGGCAACAACGTCACCCGCGGCGCGTGGCTCGCCTCCGGACTGCCGTGGCAGACCGCGTGCACGACGATCGACTGCCAGTGCTCGTCCGCTCAGCAGGCCAACCACTTCATCGCCAACCTCATCCACGCCGGCGCGATGGATGTCGGGATCGCCTGCGGAGTGGAGTCGATGAGCTGGATCGCCCTGCGCGCGGCGGTCGGTAACGGGGAGAACGGGATGCCGCGGCCGGACGACTGGGAGCTCGATCTGCCCGACCAGTTCACCGCCGCGGACCGTATCGCCGCACGCCGGGGGATCACCCGCGAGCAGCTCGAGGAGCTCGGCGTCCGATCCCAGGCCAACGCCAGGCGGGCGTGGGACGAGGGACGCTTCGACCGCGAGACCTTCGCGGTCGACGCCCCCGAACGCCTCAAGGACGGCACCTACACCGGCGAGACGGTGTCCGTCACCCGGGACCAGGGCCTGCGCGAGACCACCGCGGACGCGCTCGCCGGCCTCAAGCCGGTCCTGGAGGGCGGCCTGCACACCGCCGGCACCTCCAGCCAGATGTCCGACGGCTCGGCCGCGGTGCTGCTCATGGACGAGGACGTCGCCAAGGCCCACGGGCTCAGGCCCCGCGCGCGGATCGTCCACCAGGCGCTGGTCGGCGGCGAGCCCGAGTACCACCTCGACGGCCCCGTCCAGGCCACCCAGCGCGTGCTCGACCGGTCGGGGATGTCCATCTCCGATTTCGACCTCTTCGAGTGCAACGAGGCGTTCGCCTCCGTGCTGCTCAGCTGGGCGCAGGTCCACGGGCCGGACATGGACAAGGTCAACGTCAACGGCGGCGCCATCGCGATCGGACATCCCGTCGGCAGCACCGGCGCTAGGCTCATCACGACCGCCCTGCACGAGCTCGAGCGCACGGACGGCGACCGCGCCCTCATCACGATGTGCGCGGGCGGCGCCCAGGCCTCGGCGAGTATCATCGAGAGGATCTGACATGAGCAGCAACGCCATCGAGACGGCCGCGGCCCGCAGGAGCGAGGTCTTCGCGGCCCTCGCGTCAGCGGACTCCAGGCAGGATGCCGCAGCGGCACTGGCCGACCTCCTCTCCATCCCCTCCGAGGAGGCCGAAGCAGTACTCCGGGCGCCGCTGGAGAACCTTCTGGGACAACCGGGCGACTCCTCCGCCCCCACCGGTCCGGGCGGCTTCACCCTGCACCCGTTCCGCGACTCGGAGCACCACAGGTCCCTCTTCCACTCCCGGTCCTCGGACGAGACCTCCGCGACCGGAGGCGCGTGGGACGAGAAGAAGACCGAGGCCGAACTGCGCGAGGGACTGCGGCGCGTCGAGGCCGAGTCGGCCATGTGGTTCGTCGCCGTGGACACCTCCCGAGACCAGCCTGTGGGCCTGGTGTTCGGTGAGCAGATCGACGACGGCGATGTCGACGTGGCCATCTGGATCCACCCCGAGGAGCGCAAGAAGGGCTTCGGTCTGGCCGCGCTGAAGGAGAGCCGACGCGAGCTGGCGGCGTTCTTCCCGGGCAAGCACGTGATCGTCCGCGCGCCGCTGTCGGGGTCCAAGTGAGCGAGAGTCACCCCGGGGTGGAGACCGGCGTGGACGATCCCCGGCGCTCCAAGCCGTGGGTCCTCGGCATCATCAAGGTGATGTCCCGCGTCAACACCTGGACGTACCGCGTCTCCGGTGGCCGTATCGGTGGCAACTGGCGGGTGGGATCGGCACTGAAGGCACCGGTTCCGGTCTGCCTGGTGACCACGACGGGACGCAAATCCGGCGAACCGCGCACGGTGCCGCTGCTCCACCTCCCGGACGGTGACCGGGTCCTGCTGGTCGCCTCGCAGGGCGGGCTGCCCAAGCACCCGCAGTGGTACCGGAACATCCTGGTGAATCCCGAGGTCACCATCCAGGTCGGGCGAAGGACCCGAGCGATGAGGGCGAGGGAGGCGACCGCGCAGGAGCGTGCCGAACTCTGGCCCCGCCTCGTCGAGCGCTACTCGGACTTCGCCTCGTACCAGGCCAACACGAGCAGGGTCATCCCGGTGGTGATCTGCGAACCGCTCGGCTGACGCCGGCACTCCCGCTCCGGCCGGGGCCTCTCCTTCCGAGAGGCCCCGGCCGCTGTCGTCTGCCCGGAGCATCACCCGGCTGCTGCCAGTGGCCCGAAGAACCAGGTTCGCGATCCCGCCGTTCTGGGTATTCGCTTACTCAGCACACAGGTGTTGACGACTGTTTATCAACCTCATATCACCTCATTGGTCACTTGCGTACCACTTCCTGAGCAAACCGTTGACACACACTCAGCCTTAGAGGATTCTCATCTAGGTGACGCAGCCGGAACGGCGAGCACCAGATAGACGCGGTCCCGACGGGACCACCACCATTGAGAGGACTTCTTTCGTGAACAAGTCAACCAAGGCCGCAGCCGTCGCTGCGACCGCGGCGCTCGCCATCTCCGGCGCAACCGGTACTGCCAGCGCCCAGAGCGCCCTCCCGGATTTCGGGATTATCGGCGATCTCCTCGATCCCTTCACCGGCTCTGCTGGTGACCTCGCCGGCGGATCGGCAGGCTTGAGCCCGCTCGAGGGCTCCGCCTCGTTCCCCGGCTCCTCGGACTTCCCCAGCTCGGCGGGTCTGTCCTCTGACCTTCCCGCATTCAGCTCGGATCCCCTCGGCGGATCCTCCGAACTGCCCCCTCTCAGCTCCGATCCTCTCGGTGGGTCGTCTGCATTGCCGGCCAGCTCGGATCTTCTCGGCGGATCCTCCGAAATCGGTTCCGCGGACATGGCACCGCTCTCAACAGACCTCCTCGGGGGCTCCGCCGAGTTCGGATCGACCGATATCGGTTCCCTCGGCATGATGCCCCTGTCCAGCGACCTTCTCGGCGGCTCGGCCGAGCTTCCCGCCTCGTCGGAGCTCCCGCCGCTGTCCACCGACCTGCTCGGCGGCTCCGCGGGCTTCACCTCGTCCGACCTGGCCCCGCTCGTCGGCTCCGCCGGCATGGCCCCGCTGTCGACCGAACTGCTGGTGGGTTCGGGTGACGTGGGATCGGACGGCATGACCCCGCTGTCCACGGACCTCCTCGGAGGATCCGCTGAGTTCGGCTCCACCGAGGTCGGTTCCCTCGGCATGACCCCGCTCTCCACGGAGCTCGATCTCCTCGGTGGTTCCGCGGAGTTCACCTCTTCTGATCTCGCGCCGCTCACCGGCTCCGAGGGCATGGGCTCGCTGGGGATGACCCCGCTGTCGACCGAGCTCAACTTCCTCGGCGGGTCCGCGGAACTCCCGCCGCTGTCCGCCAACTTCCCGGACGGTTCGACCGAGGGCATCGGCGGCTCCGCCGAGCTCGTCGGCGACGGGATCGCCGGGTCGCTGACCAACGGCTCCGCCAACCAGCTCGCCGGCTCGGTGGAGAGCAACTCCGCCGACCCGATCATCGGGTCGATCGCCGAGGGCGGGATCCTGCCCGCACTGTCCGGCTCCATCGAGGAGGTCTCCGGATCCCTCTCGGGCAACAGCGGCTCCACGGGCCAGAGTTCGGACCTGATCACCGGATCCACCGGTGGCAGCGCCGAGGTGTTGACCGGCTCCTTCGGTGACCTCACCGCGGTCAACGGCTCGCTCACCGCGCTGACCGGGTCGCTGGAGAACGGTTCTCTCCAGGGCGTCGGATCGACGAACCTCGGGTCCGAGATGGGCGCGCTCAGCTCCCTGGAGGCCGCGGCCAGCCTGGGCGGCGAGAGCGGTTCGGGAATCGCCCTGCTTCCGGTCCTGTCCCTGGGCGGCACGCTCGTCCTCGCGGGCGCCGCGATCAATGGTGGCGTGGCGCTCCCCGCCCTGCCCCCGATGCCCGGCCTGCCGCCGCTGCCCACGATCTGCGACCTGCCGCAGGAGCAGGTCGACCAGCTCGCGAACGCGGGATCGGTTCACGCGCAGGACTGCCCGGATCCCGAGAACTGAGTCACCCGATACCGGGCGCTGAGCCCGGGACCGGAGAAGGAGCCCCGCACCGAGCTGGTGCGGGGCTCCTTCTCGCAGTTCAGGCCGGGCGCAGTTCAGGCCGGGCGCGGTTCAGACCGGCGGGCTCAGCGGGCGCCGTACACGGACACCGGCGCGGGCGACTCGGAGAGCAGTCGCGGCACCACGGACCCCAGCTCTGCCGGGTCCCACTTGGCACCCTTGTCCTCGGACGCGGCGCGCTGCCACCCGTCGCACACGGTGACCTTTCCTCCCTCGACCTCGAACACCCGACCGGTGACCTCGGCGGACTCCGCCGACCCCAGCCACACGACGAGCGGCGAGACGTTGGCCGGGTCCATGGCGTCGAAGGACCCGTCCTCGGGCGCGGCCATCTGAGAGGCCATTCCCTCCCCGGCGGAGGTGGTCATCCGGGTACGCGCGGCGGGGGCGATGGCGTTGGCGGTCACGCCGTACCCCTTCATCTCGGCGGCGGTCTGGATGGTCAGCAGCGCGATCCCGGCCTTCGCGGTGGCGTAGTTGCCCTGTCCCACCGAACCGAACAGCCCGGCTCCCGACGAGGTGTTGATCACCCGGGCCTGGCGGGGCCGGCCGGCCTTCGACTCCGCGCGCCAGTACTCGGCGGCGTGCCGGAGCGGCGCGAAGTGGCCCTTGAGGTGGACGTTGATCACGTTGTCCCAGTCCTGCTCCCCCATGCCGACGAGCATCTTGTCCCGGAGGAAGCCGGCGTTGTTGACCAGTACGTCGAGCCCCCCGAAGTGGTCGATCGCCTGGTGGACGAGTTCACGCGCTCCCTCCCACGAGGAGATGTCGTTACCGTTGACCACGGCCTCGCCTCCGGCTGCCCGAATCTCCTCCACCACCTGCTCGGCCGGGGACTCCCCCACGTCCGATCCGTCGAGCCCGGCGCCGAGGTCGTTGACCACGACCCTGGCTCCCTCGGCCGCGAAGGCCAGGGCGTGCTCCCGGCCGATCCCGCGGCCGGCGCCGGTGACGATGACGACGCGTCCGTCGCAGATTCCCATGGTTCTCCTTGGATAGATGTTCGGTGATGTCAGGGACTGGTGTTGGCGTTGGCCGCCGAGAGGAACGCCGGCTTCTCGCCACCCCCGTGGACCAGGAGTTCGGCACCCGTGATGTAGGCCGCCAACGGCGAGGCCAGAAAAGCGGCCGCCTGGCCCACGTCCCGTGGGTCCGCCATCCGGCCCATCGGGATCGTGGCGTCCACCGCGGCCACACCGTCGGAGTCCCCGTAGTGCATCTCGGCGAGCTCGGTCTTGACCGGGCCCACCACCACGGAGTTGATCCGCACGGCGGGCGCCCACTCGACGGCGAGCGACTGCGTGAGCGAGTCGATGCCCGCCTTGGCGGCGCCGTACGAGGCGGTCCCGGGCGAGGGCCGGTGACCGGAGACCGACGAGATGTTGACGATCGCCCCGCCGGACGGCTGCATGACCCGGTTCGCCTCCTGGGCCACCGTGAGGGCGGACAGGAGGTTCAGCGCGATGATCTTGGAGTGGAAGTTGGGGCTGGCGTCGGCCGCCAGGGCGAACGGCGCGCCGCCGGCGTTGTTGACCACCACGTCCAATCGACCGTGTCGTTCCACGATCCGGTCGACCATCGCACGCACCGCGTCGGGGTCCCGGAGGTCGACGGAGTGGAACTCGAGATCCGCGACGTCGGACCCGTCGTCGGCGGGGCGCCGCGCGCAGGTGACGACGACGGCGCCGGCTTCGCGGAAGACCCTGCTGATCCCCGCGCCGACGCCACGGACGCCGCCCGTGACGAGGACGACCCTGCCCGCCAGACCCAGATCGATGTTCGACATGCGTGCTAGCCTACCAAGCAAGCGTTTGGTTAGTCACCCGACCGCTGAAGCACAGCGGCGGCGTGCGAAGGGAGCACCATGGGCATCAGTGTCGACAAGGGATCGGACGGCATCGCGACCGTCACCGTCGACTTTCCCCCCGTCAACGCCATCCCGTCAGCGGGGTGGTTCGAACTCGGCGAGCAGATCCTCGCCGCCGGGCGCGACCCGGAGGTGCACGTGGTGATCCTCCGTGCCGAGGGCCGGGGGTTCAACGCGGGCGTCGACATCAAGGAGATGCAGGACTTCGAGGGTTTCGACCACCTGCTGGCGGCCAACCGTGGGTGCTACGTGGCCTTCAACGCGGTCTATGAATGCGCGGTCCCCGTGATCGCCGCGGTGAACGGGTTCTGCGTCGGTGGCGGAATCGGACTCGTGGGGAACGCCGACTGCATCGTCGCCTCCGACGACGCGGTCTTCGGACTGCCCGAGGTGGACCGGGGAGCCCTCGGCGCCGCGACCCACCTGGCGCGCATGGTCCCCGCGCACATGATGCGCACCCTGTACTTCACGTCGCGCAACGTCACCGCCCAGCAGCTCCATTCGTGGGGGACGGTGTACGAGGTGGTACCCCGTGACCAGCTGGACGCGGCGGCGCGCGACCTCGCCGAGACGATCGCCGCCAAGGACACCCGGGTGATCCGCGCGGCCAAGGAAGCCATCAACCACATCGACCCGGTCGACGTGAAGACCTCGTACCGCATGGAGCAGGGCTTCACCTTCGAACTCAACCTCGCCGGCGTGGCCGACGAGCACCGGGACGAGTTCGTCAAGACGGGCCGCAACCTGGACAGACGAGACAACAGAGCCGAGAGGACGGGCGAGAACAAGTGACGACGACCCCCACCCCGCGCGACAAGCGCACCAGTCTCGACGAGGCCGTGGGACGCCTCTCCAGCGGCATGACCATCGGCATCGGCGGGTGGGGCTCGCGGCGCAAGCCGA
>NZ_JAALEE010000312.1:12874-15998 GCF_014145265.1 Dietzia sp. CW19
TCCTGCGCCGCGAGGACCTGACCGACCTCACCGTCGTCACCTTCGGCGGCCCGGACCTGGGGCTGCTGTGCTCGGCCGGGAAGGTCTCCAAGGCCTACTACGGCTTCGTCTCACTGGACTCCGCGCCGTTCTACGACCCCTGGTTCGCCCGCCGACGCACCGAGGGGGCGATCGTCTCCCGCGAGATGGACGAGGGCATGGTCCGCGCCGGCCTCACCGCCGCGGCTCACCGCCTGCCGTTCCTGCCCACGCGCGCCGGTCTCGGCTCGGACGTCTTCCGGTTCTGGGGCGACGAGCTCAAGACCGTCGACTCCCCCTACCTCGTCGACGGCCAGACGGAGACCCTGGTGGCGATGCCGGCCCTGCGTCTGGACGCCGCCCTGATCCACCTGGACAAGGCCGACAGGCACGGCAACGCCGCGTTCACGGGCGTCGACGGCTACTTCGATGACCTCTACGCGATGTCCGCGGACACGGTCCTCCTCGAGGTCGACGAGGTCGTGGAGTCGGCGGATGCGCTGATGAACGAGGTGGGCCCGCAGCGCATGCTCCTGAGCCGGATGTTCGTCGACACCGTCTCCGAGGCGCCGAACGGCGCCCACTTCACGTTCGCCGGCGGCTACGGCCGTGACGAGGCGTTCCAGCGACACTACGCCTCCGCGGCCAAGGACCAGGACTCCTGGGACGCGTTCGTCTCCGAGTTCCTGTCCGGGTCCGAGGAGGACTACCAGAAGGCGGTCGCCGCGTTCGCGGAGAAGGCCGCCGCCGAGAAGGCCGCCGCCGCAGACAAGGGAGCCAAGTGATGACCGACACGACCACCCAGTCCGTCACCCGGGCCGAGTACTGCGCCGTGGCATGCGCGGAGATCTTCGCCGGTGCCGGTGAGATCTTCGCCTCCCCCATGACGCCGATGGCCACCATCGGCGCCCGCCTCGCGCGTCTCACCACCGAGCCGGACCTGCTCATCACCGACGGCGAGTACCGCTTCCTGGCCCAGACCCCGCCGTTGGGCAAGGTCATCGACTTCGAGGGGTACATCCCGTTCCCCCGCGTGTTCGACGTCCTCCAGGCCGGCACCCGCCACGTGGTCATGGGCGCCAACCAGATCGACCGGTTCGGCAACCAGAACCTCTCGGCCTTCGGCGACGACGTCCAGAAGCCCGCGCGGCAGATGTTCGGCCTGCGCGGTGCCCCGGGCAACTCGATCAACCACGCCACCAGCTACTGGGTGGGCAAGCACTCCACCCGCGTCTTCACCGAGAAGGTCGACATCGTCTGCGGCGTGGGCTACGACCGGTACGACGAGGGTGATCCGGCGTTCCGCTACCACCACCTCCACCGGGTGGTGTCCAACCTGGGGGTGTTCGACTTCGGCGGATCCGATCGTGGGATGCGGGCGGTGAGCCTGCATCCGGGGGTGACCGCCGAGGAGGTCGCGGACAACACCGGGTTCGCTATCGAAGGGCTGGCCGAGGCGGGGGTCACCCGCGACCCGTCCGCCGAGGAGCTCCACCTCATCCGCGAGGTCCTCGACCCACGCGGATTCCGCGACCGCGAGGTGCCGGCCACGTGAACGCCCCCACCATCACCACGGCCTTCACCGAGCTCGTCGGCGTCGAGTACCCGATCGTCCAGACGGGGATGGGGTGGGTGTCCGGTCCGGAGCTCACCGCGGCCACCGCCAACGCCGGGGGGCTGGGGATCATCGCCTCCGCCACCATGACGTACGCGGAGCTCGAGAACGCCATCGTCCGCACCAAGGAGCTGACCACCAGGCCCTTCGGAGTCAACCTCCGCGCGGACGCCGAGGACGCCGCCGAGCGGTGCGAGCTGATGATCCGTCACGGGGTCAGGGTCGCCTCGTTCGCGCTCGCTCCCAAGCCGGAACTGATCGCCAGGTTGAAGGAGAACGGCCTCGTCGTCGTCCCCTCCATCGGTGCGGCCAAGCACGCCGTCAAGGTGGCCTCGTGGGGCGCCGACGCGGTGATCGTCCAGGGCGGCGAGGGCGGTGGACACACCGGCCCGGTGGCCACGACGCTGTTGCTGCCGAGTGTCATCGACGCGCTGGGCGGGGCCGGGAACACCTCCATCCCGGTGATCGCGGGGGGAGGGTTCTTCGACGGCCGCGGCCTGGTGGCCGCGCTGGCCTACGGCGCCGCCGGCGTCGCGATGGGCACGCGGTTCCTGCTCACCAGCGATTCCCGCGTCCCGGACGCGGTCAAGCAGCGGTACCTGGAGAAGGGGCTGCAGGACACCGTCGTCTCCACCCGTGTCGACGGCATGCCGCACCGCGTCCTGCGTACCGGCCTGGTCAACGCCCTGGAGTCGGGCAGCCCCGTCAAGGGGATGTTGGCGGCCGTCCAGAACGCCAACAAGTTCAAGTCCATGACGGGCATGAGGTGGCAGGCACTCGCCAGGGACGGCCTCAACATGAAGAAGGCGTCCGACCGCACGTGGCAGCAGATCGTCATGGCCGCCAACACCCCGATGCTGCTCAAGGCCGGCCTCGTCGAGGGGAACACCGAGGCCGGCGTTCTGGCCTCGGGTCAGGTCGTGGGCATGATCGAGGACCTGCCCAGCTGCGACGAGCTGATCCAGCGGATCATGGCCCAGGCGCATCAGCGACTGGAGACCCTGCGGGACCTGGGGTCGTAGACGCACTCGCAATCCCACCCGACCCACGGGCAACTTCTCTCACGCACCCGCCGACCGCACACGTCGGCGGGTGCGGTCGTGTTCGCCGAATCAGCACTTCCTCAGGACTTTCTTGGCCTACTCTGAGAGTCGTTGTCCGCCACCCGCGGACCCCACCCCGCACCCTCAGGAGAACACTATGACCTCCCCCCATACCGCAGTCCGCACCGCCGCCGTCCTCGGCGCCACCGCCGCCCTGACGATCGCCGGCGCCGGCGCCGCGTCCGCCGCCACCGCCGCCGCGCCCGTGGTCAACGGCAACACCGTCTCCGTCACCTTCGAGAAGGACTTCCTGGTCGATGCGGACACGTGTGTCGCCGCGGTCGTCCCCACGTCGAGTGCTCCGGCCCTCCTCACGCAGCTCGAGGCGCTCTCGAACCTGGACCTCAACGCGATCTCCAACCTGGTCAACGGCTTCTCCGACGTGACA
>NZ_JAALEE010000029.1:0-4256 GCF_014145265.1 Dietzia sp. CW19
GATCAGCAGGATCTGACCGGGGCTCGGGGCCACCGCGACCGTTCCGGCGGCCAGGCCGTGGGCGGCGATGCCGAACACCGCGCTGACCACCGCGACGACGACGCCGACGACCGCGGTCACCACGGGGGGCACCTCGGCTCGGAAGCGGTCGGCGGGCATGCCCCGATTCTAGTGCTGCGCCGAGCGGGGGCCTATCCGCAGTGGCCGGTCCCACTCTCGGCGGACTCGGTGGTCAGCTCGATACGGGTGCGCTCCTCGCCCGCCAGTCCCGCCCCGAGCCGGGCGAGCATGTGGGGGCGCATCTCGGGCAGGTCATCGACCGCGAACCAGCGGACGTCGGTGTTCTCGCCGTCGGCGGGGTGCGGGTCGCCGTCGAGGTAGGTACAGGCGAAGGTGTGGTCGATGTACTGCGCGCGGTCGCCGTTGGCGTAGGTGACCATCCGGGAGACGCCGATGGACGCGACGCGGTCCACGCGGATGCTCACCGCGGCTTCCTCCCGTGCCTCGCGGACCGCGGCCTCGGCGGGATGCTCCCCCGGGTCGACGATGCCGGTGACCGGGGTCCACCAGCCGTTGTCCGCCCGGCGCACCAGCAGGACGCGCGCGCCGTGGGGGTCGCGGATGACGGCGGTGGCACCCGCCAACCAGAGGGGCGCGGTGCCCACGTGACGGCGGAGCTCGAGGACGAAGTCGGGGACGGACATGACCCAGAGCGTATCCAGACCCCGGGAAATGCAGCGATCCCCGCCGACCGTGTGGTCGACGGGGATCGCCGGAGAACTATCCGATCGCTGACTCAGTCAGCGTCGATGAGGACGAACCTCAGTTCTGCTCCTCGACGGGCTCGCACTCATCCCGCTCCATGGAGCCGTTGTCCTTGAGGAACTCGATGGCCTCCGGCGGGAGGTTGCAGACGAGACCGACGTTGATCTCGGGCAGCGGCGGGAGGTTGACGCCACCGGAGACGACAAGTCCGAGGCCGATGCCGGCGCCGGCAAGCGAACCGAGGGCCAAGAGGGTGCCGGCGTCCGAGCCGGTGCCCGAGCCGGGAACGTTGATGTCGCCCGAACCGAAGTCGGAACCGGTACCGCCCGTAAGGGAACCGAGGTCCAGGTCGCCAGCCTCATCCGTCGAACCCGCACTCAGCGAATCAAAGGAATCCGTGATGCTTCCGAGCGAGCCCAGGTCCAGGTCGCCAGCCTCATCCGTCGAACCCGCACTCAGCGAATCAAACGGATCGGTAACGCTACCCAGATCCAGCTGGCCAGCCTCATCCGTCGAACCCGACGACAGTCCGTCCGAACCGGTGGGCAATTCCTCCGGGATGGTCGGCAGGTCATCCGGGGCGGTGGAACCGAGGGCCGCACCGAGTTCCAGGCCAAGCTCGGCCGAGCCGAGCGCCGCGCCGAGGTTGAGTCCGAGCTCGGCGCTGCCCTGAGCGTTGGCGACACCCGGCATGGAGCCGAGCGCGAGTCCGGAGGCCGCGATGACGGCGAGCATCCGCTTGGTGTTCTTCATAGGAATTGCCTTCCTGTTGTTGGTGACGACCCAGCGACCCGGGTTCTCCCCCTCGTCGCCCGGTCCGGTGTGCAGCCCTGGGGCTACTCACCGTCGGATCGTGTCACCACCCTATCGAGCAATTTTCTGGACTTGTTACAAGAAGTCTCGTTTAGGCACAGGCAATACCCAGCCGCGCGATTGCGCCCAGACCCCGTGGTCCAGGCGATGATTGCTGCCAAAGGGCGCCTCCCAAGCGACTACCTCGTCTTATGTGAACCTTAATAAGTGAGTTTTGAGTTATAAATTGCTGCATGGGGGCCCCATAAGTGACATTGATCACTTCTCACCAAGAATTGACCGACTCGCCGCCAACACGCCGCGCTTCGAGCTCCGACATGGATAAATGTGAGGCTAACCTCGGATAAATCTGTCCCCGATCCAGGAGCGCCATGACACCGAACAGCAGCGGAGTTCAGTTCCCCACCGATTCGGCCGGGAACCGCTCGTCCGGGCGGCTGGCCAAGCAGGTCGTCGCTGACGCACTGTCCACCGTGGACCCGGCGGCGGGCGAGCGGGTCCACAGGATCAAGGACTGGCGCAAGGGATACATCCAACCATTCACCGAGATGGTCAGTGCGGGCGTCGCAGATGCCGCCACGTGGGACGGGGTGGCCCGCGCCGCTCTCGACTCGCTCCAGTCCAGGATGGTCGGCGTCCATGAGGTCGACGGCCAGGAGGTCGAGACCCCGATGGCGGACTACCTCGCCGTCGTCGCCTCCCGATCCACCCCGGGGACCGAGACGATCCAGGGCACGGCGACCCCCGCCACGGAACTGTCCATCCCCTACCGCGGCGAGGAACTGACCGGCGCGATGCTCCGCGCCCGGCTCGACACGTGGGTCGACGCCGGAGTGATCGAGCCGAGCTGCGCGGACGCTCTGAAGCTGGTGCAGGACAACCCTGAATGGCTCTCCCTGCCGGGCCGCGCGATGCTCGTGCTGGGCCTGGGCTCGGAGATGGGGCCCGCCCGTCGGCTGCTGCAATGGGGCGCCGACGTCCTGGGAGTCGACCTCCCCTCGAGCCCGGTGTGGGACCGGTTCCGCCAGCAGGCCGCCGGCTTCGCGGGCAGGCTCCACTTCCCCACGGACGCGGACGGCCGGCCGGGCATCGACCTGCTCACCCAGCTCCCCGAGCTCGCCGCCTGGGCCCGCGCGGCCGCCCCGGCGCCGCTCACGGTGGGCAGTTACTTCTACGCGGACGGCGGGACCCACGTCCAGCTCTCGTCTGCGGCCGACGCCCTCGTAGTGGACCTGTTGAAGGACGGGACCGCCGACGCCCTGGCCTACCTCGCCACCCCGATGGACACCTTCGTGGTCCCGGCCGACGTCCGCCGGGCCTCGGACGCGGCACTCGCAGCGCGCAAGGCCACCGACGTCAAGAAGATCGTCGGCACCCTGACCGGACAGAAGGTCTTCCACCGCAACTACGAGAAGGGGCACGGCCCGGCGGTGCACGATGCACTGGTCCCCCAACAGGGGCCCAACTACACGCTCGCCAAGCGGGTCCAACGCTGGCGGGCCACCACCGCGTTCGCGGACGGCCACACGGTCTCCGTCAACGTCGCCCCCGCCACCGACACCCGCTCGGTCACCAAGAACAAGATCCTCGCCGCCACGTACAAGGGGGCGCACGCGTTCGGCATCGAGATCTTCGATCCCGCGACCTCCTCGGCACTGCTCGCCGCGCTGTTGGTCCACGATCTCAACGTGGGGCGGCCGGACGTCGGGGTGCAGTGGGAGCACGAGTCCCACGGGGCCGCCTCGGGAGGGTTGTGGCGCCAGCCCTACCTGCCGCGGACCGCGCTGCCCGTGGCCGCACTGCTCGGTACCGTCAAGAGGTAGGAACACGCCCCGGACCGATCTGCCGGTCCGGGGCCCGCCGGTGCCGACAGTAAGGACCCCGCCATGCCGAACCCGTTCTCCAAGAGCTGGAACTACCTCAAGGCCTCGCTCGACAAGAAGGTCGACGACAACGCGGACCCCAAGATCCTCGTCCGCCAGGCCATGGACAACGCCCGCCAGCAGCACAAGTCGGTGACGGACCAGGCAGCCGCCGTGATCGGCAACGCCAAGCAGCTCGAGATCGCCATGGGCACCAAGTCCCGGCAGCTCGACGAGGTGCAGGGCCAGATCCGGCAGACCCTCCAGGTGGCCGAGTCGGCGCGTGCCGAGGGGGACACCGCCCGCGCCGCCCAGTTCGACGCACAGGCCGAGCAGCTGGCCGGCCGGATGGTCACCCTGGAGCAGGACCTCGAGAACACCAAACAGCTGCACGGGCAGGCGGTGCAGGCCGCCGAGCAGGCCAAGCAGGCGGTCAGGGAGTCCGACCAGCGTCTGCGCGAGACGCTCGCGCAGGAGGACCAGCTCCTGCTCCAGGCCACTCAGGCGGAGATGCAGCACCGGACCGTCGATTCCATGACCTCGCTGGAGGGGGTCGGCGGCGGCAACTCGCCCACGTTCGACGAGATCCGCGCCAAGATCGAGGGCCGCTACACCACGGCGCTCGGCAAGCAGGAGCTCGCGGAGGCCACGGGGTCCCCGTCCAGCGCGCAGCTCGACGCCGCCGCGTTCACCCGCGAGTCGGAGGGCAAGAGCAAGCTCGAGCAGATCCGCGCGTCCATGGGACTGAGCGGTGGCGGCACCGCGGTCGAGGGCGCCGGGGCGGGTGGCGCCACGGACCGGCAGCTGCCCGAGGGC
>NZ_JAALEE010000313.1:0-2209 GCF_014145265.1 Dietzia sp. CW19
TCAGTTCGCCGTCCTCACGGCGGTGCGGGATCCACGCCTCGGGGACCATCCGGGCCTCCTCTCGTGCCAGCTCCGGTCAATTCCCGTCGGGGTCAGAACTTCCGGAAGCTGTGACCGAGCAGCCGCTTGCCGCCCTCGGCGAACTTGCCGGCCCGGGCCGCGGTGGGCAACAGCGACAGCGCGTTGAGCCGCGAGGTCAGGTGCAGACGCGCGGCCCGCTCTGCGCTCTTCCAGCCCCGGGCCGCGAACGCGTCGGCCTCGCCGGCGAAGAAGCGGGCCTCCTCGTCGAAGCGGCGGCCGTCGAGCGCGCGCACCGAGGAGTCGGAGGCGGAATGCCGGCGGTAGAGGAACGCCAGGGTCGGGTCGTAGACCATGTGACCGCCACCGGTGATCACGTCGACCAGCAGCGCCAGGTCCTGCACCACGTCCAGTCCCTCGCGGAACCCGATGCGGCGGATCCACTCGGAACTCCACGCCAGAGACGGGAAATAGGTCCAGTTCCCGTGCATCAGCGAGGTCATGAGCTTCTCGCCGTGGAGGACCGTGCGACCGTCGGCCTTGGGCGAGGTGAACGCCTTGACGGTGTCGGACAGGGGCCGCACGGGGGCACCGTGTTCGTCGATGACGCTGACGCCGACCTCCATCACGGCGGCGTCGGGAACGGCCGCGAAACCGTCCGCCACCACCTGCAGGTAGTTGGGCAGCATGACGTCGTCGGCGCCCATCACCACGACGATCGGTGCCGTGACCATCTCCAGGCACTTGCGGTAGTTGCCGTTGGCGCCGAGGTTGGTCTCGTTCTTCTCGTAGGTCACCCGCTCGTCGCGCGCGGTGATCTCCCCCATGTAGCGGGCCGGCTCCGGGTCCGGGTAGCCGTCGTCCACCACGACCAGACGGAAGTCGGTGTAGGTCTGGGAGAGGACACTGTCCACAGCCTTCTTGAAGTGTCCGACATCCCCGTAGTAGGGGAGCATCACATCGATGGCCATCGGGGAACCGCCGTCCTTCTCTTCACAGGGTTTTCCGTTCGATCGCATAGTATCGACCGGCGATGAGCAGTGACAGTGAGCGACTCCCAGGACCCTCCGGCGCGGCAGGGGGCGGCCCCACAGGCAACCGCGACGTCTGGCTGGTCGTCCCCTGCTTCAACGAGGGCACCGTGATCGAGGACGTCCTCGGCACCGCACGCGAGACGTTCCCCTACATCGTTGCCGTGGACGACGGTTCGACCGACGACTCCGCGGCGGCGATCCACCGGGCGGGCGCACACCTGGTCCGGCACCCGGTCAACCTCGGGCAGGGGGCCGCCATCCAGACCGGTGTCGAGTACGCCCGCGCGCAACCCGGCGCCCGTTACTTCGTCACCTTCGACGCCGACGGGCAGCACCAGGTCAAGGACGTCCTCGCGATGGTCGAGCGGCTGCGCTGTGAGCCCGTGGACATCGTGGTGGGGACCCGCTTCGGCCGCCCACGCCGCGAGGGCGACCAGGTGCCGCTGATCAAGCGGGTCGTCCTCAAGACCGTCGTCATGCTCAGCCCACGCACCCGCAGGCTCGGTCTGACGGACGCCCACAACGGACTGCGGGTGTTTAACCGGCGGGTCGCCGACGACCTCAACCTGCGTATGAACGGCATGAGTCACGCCAGCGAGTTCGTGGAACTGATGGACAGCCGTGGGTGGCGCGTGGCCGAGCAGCCGGTCGACATCCTCTACACCGAGTACTCCATGTCGAAGGGGCAGTCGCTGCTCAACGGGATCAACATCCTCTCCGACGGTTTCGTGGGAAAGAGGTTGCCGCGATGATCAAGGCACTGCTGTTGCTCGCCGGCGCCGCGCTGGTGGCGTTCTTCCTGGCCAACCGGCGCAAGGCGCGGGCCAAGGCCGGGGTCAAGATCGGCTTCGTGCTGTTCGTGGTGTTCATGGTCTACGCCGTGCTGCGCCCGGACGACCTCACCGTGGTGGCCAACGCGCTGGGCGTGCAGCGCGGCACCGACCTGGTGCTCTACGCGCTGGTGATGGGCTTCGCCTTTGTCACCGTCTCCACGTACGTGCGCTTCCGCGAACAGGAACTGCGCTACGCCCGGCTGGCCCGGTCCATCGCACTGCAGAACGCGGTGCGGCCGGAGGACGAGCCCCACGCGACCGCGGTGATGCCCGCCGCGGACGACGACGACCGCCCGCGACGGTGACCGGGCGGCCGACCCCTCG
>NZ_JAALEE010000314.1:0-1549 GCF_014145265.1 Dietzia sp. CW19
GGGACCCCCGCAGGCAACCGGTCGACCCGCGCGGTGTCCGGTCCGGTCGGCCGTCGCGGGCCGGGTACGGGTCCACACGCGATCGCCGCTCCCGCCGGGCACCCGGTAGACGGCGCCTCGGGCCGATGCGGATCCTGGGTCTGGTGCTCGTGGTGATCCTGACGCTGGGCGTGGTGAGCGTCCTGTGGGCGGACTCGAAGCTCCAGCGGATCGACGCGCTGCCGGACTACCCCGGCCGGGGCGGCAACACCCCGGGCAGCATCACCCTCCTGGTGGGGACCGACTCCCGCGAGGGACTCACCCCGGAGCAGCAGGCCCAGCTGTCCACCGGGTCGGAGTCCGATGCCGGCGGCAAACGCACGGACACCATGATGCTGGTCTACACGCCGCGGGACAGTGGCCGGACCATGCTCATCTCGCTCCCGCGGGACCTGCTGGTCGACATCCCGGACTACGGACAGAACAAGCTCAACGCCGCCTACACCTTCGGCGGTCCGGCGCTGCTGACCCGCACGCTCGAGCAGCAGACCGGGATGCGGATCGACCACTACGCGGAGATCGGGTTCGGCGGCTTCTCCGGGATCGTCGACGCGGTCGGTGGCGTGGACATCTGCATCGACGAGCCGATCAACGACCCGCTCGCCGGACTCGACCTGGCCGCCGGCTGCCAGACCCTGGCGGGGCCGCAGGCCCTCGGCTTCGTCCGCACCCGCTACGGGTTCGCCGAGCAGGACCTCCAGCGGGTCCGCAACCAGCGGCAGTTCCTCGGCGCGCTCATGAGCGAGACCATGTCCCCGGGCAACCTGCTCAACCCGTTCACCGCGGTGTCACTGGTCGACGCGGCCTCGGAGGCCGTCACGGTCGACTCCGGGGACCACATCTGGAACCTCGCGTCGGTGATGTGGAAGCTCAGGGGCGATCCGCTCACCGTGACCGCCCCCTACGACGGCATGGCCTCCGGTTCCGTGGGCTCGTACCTCGTGTGGGGCCCGAGCACCACGGGGTTCTTCGACGCGGTCGCCTCGGGCCGCACCCCGGCCCAGGAGTACCTCGACCCCGGCCCCTGAGCCCGCCCCCCGGCTCACGGGTACCGGCTGGTCATCCCGCGGGCGTGATCGAGACGATCCCCCAGGTGCCGTCGGGGTTCTCCGCCACCCGCACACGCTGCCGGATCACCACCGGCTCCGCATCGGGCGGGGACTCGGTGAGGCTCACCTCGAGGAGCGTGGGCGACAGCTCCCGCGCGTCCACACAGTGGGTGGTGCCCTCGGGCACCCGGTCCACCCCCTCGACGCGCAGCCGGTCCGGCGTCATCCGGCTCGACGGCGAGACCGCCTCGAACGCCTTCTCGGCCGAGCGCTCGACGTAGTAGGCGTGATCGAAGGCCAACACGGTCCCCAACGGCGAGTCCAGCGACCCCGGGCCGTCGCCCACCACGTGGCCGGGTTCGGAGACCGGGGCGCAGTCCGCCGCCTCCTCACCGGTCGGGGAGAGAGCCCCGCGGGTGAGGAGGAATCCGATCACCGCCGAGCCGGCCAGCACCGCCACC
>NZ_JAALEE010000315.1:0-2917 GCF_014145265.1 Dietzia sp. CW19
GGCCGAGTAGATCTGCGCGGAACGCTCTTTTCGATGCCGGGGCGGGGAGGAACAGGGGCGGGCAGGGGTGGGCAGGGGTGTGGTCAGAGCCCGGGGGGCGTGTAGGCGGCGGTGTGCTCGGCCGCGCCGCTCGCGGTCATGAGGTCGGTGATCCGGCGGATGTCGGCCGGGCCGGGCAGTCCCCACCCGGGTCGGTATCCGTAGATCTCCGCGAGCGTCGTCGAGTCCCGGGTGCCGTTGGCCAGCTCCACGTCCTCGGGCCCGATCAGTGACGGGTGGGGCACGCCGACGGCGCCGGAGATCTTGACGAGATCGCGTCGCAGCGACCGGATGTAGGCCGCGCACCGCACGGCCTTGTTCGTGGGGTCCACTCCTCGGACCAGCCACGGGTTCTGGGTGGCCACCCCGGTGGGGCAGCGGTCGGTGTGGCACTTCTGGGCCTGGTTGCAGCCGATGGAGAGCATGGCCTCGCGGCCGACGGCGATCATGTCCGCACCGAGCGCGAACGCGACCGCCGCGTTCTCGGGGATGCCCAGCTTGCCGGAGCCCACGAACACCATGTCGTCGGTCAGTCCGGCCTCGGCGAAGACCCGGTAGACGCGGGAGAATCCCAACCGGAACGGCAGTGACACCGCGTCGGTGAAGACGAGCGGGGCGGCGCCGGTGCCACCCTCGCCACCGTCGATGGTGATGAAGTCGACGCCTCGCTGCCGCGGGATCATCGCGGCGGCCAGCTGCTCCCAGAAGTCCAGCTCGCCGACCGCGGATTTGATGCCCACCGGCAGGCCGGTGCGCTCGGCGATCTCCTCCACCAGGTCGAGCATGGAGTCCACGTCGTGGAAGGCGGTGTGCCGGGACGGGCTCGCACACTCGCGGTCGGTGGGGATGCCGCGGATCCGCCCGATCTCCGCCGTGACCTTGGCCGCGGGCAGCAGGCCGCCCAGTCCGGGTTTGGCGCCCTGGCTGAGCTTGATCTCGATCGCCCGGATCGGGTGCTTCTCGGTGAGGGCCACCAGAGCGTCGATGTCGAATCGGCCTTCGGCGTCGCGGACCCCGAAGTAGGCGGTGCCGATCTGGAAGACCAGTTCACCGCCCTTCTGGTGGTACGGGCTCAGCCCGCCCTCGCCCGTGTTGTGCAGAGCGCCCGCGAGAGCGGCGCCGCGGTTGAGGGCCTCGACAGCAGGTGCCGACAGCGCGCCGTAGCTCATCCCCGAGATCGACACCAGGGACTCGGGGCGGAACGCGCGGGCCCGGCCGCGGGCGGCGCCGAGGACCTTGGCCGGTGGGAGTTGGATCTGCTCGGCGGAGTGCGCGTGGGCCGACACCGTCACCCCGGCGAACGTGCGCGGCTTGACGATCGGGTAACCCTCGAGGAACTCGATGTTGTTGTCCGTGCCGAACCCGAACGTGGTGGCCCGTCCCTCCGCCGACTCCTGGATCCAGGCACGTTGGTCCCGGGTGAACGGCCGCTCCTCGTGGTTGCCCGCCACGATGTACTGGCGCAGTTCGGGACCGATGGAGCTCAGGGCCATCCGCGCGTGCCCCAGGACGGGGAAGGTCCGCAGGATCGGGTACCTGGTCTGTCTCAGGTCCGAGGCCGCGACGGCGGCCAGGGCGGCGACGGGGGCGCCGAGGAGCCACTTGCGCATGTCGACCTCCGGGGTCTGTCGGTGTCCCCATCATGGACCACCCGTCACCCGGCGTGCCCGGGACCGCCGCGCGGTGGGAGTACGTCTACAGTGGCCGGACCGTCGCGGGATACCGGAAGGGCGCGACGCGCCCGCCCGGACCGGACACGCGAGAGGACCATATAGATGACCGACCCAGTGCAGGATGACGGCCCGCAACCGCTTCCCCCTCCACCCTCGGCCGGATCGGGCTACTCCACCTCCCGCACGGTGCGAACGGGCGAGGTCGATCCCCTGCGCCGGCTGCGGTTGGACAGCATCGCCCGGTACCTCCAGGACGTGGCGGGCGACGATCTCGAGGCCACCGGTCACGCGCGGACCGACCCGTACTGGATCGTCCGGCGGACCGTGATCGACGTGATCGAGCCGATCTGCTGGCCGGCCACCGTCCACCTCCAGCGCTGGTGCTCCGGACTGTCCACGCGGTGGGCGAACATGCGGGTGCGACTGACGGCGGAGCACCGGGACGGCCCCGACGACGACGGGCCGCGACCCGACGGACTGGTGGAGACCGAGGCGTTCTGGATCAACGTCAACGCCCACGGCGTGCCCGCCCGCATCAGCGACGAGGGCTTCGCCACCCTCTCGGCCACCACGGAGACCCACCGCCTGCGGTGGGCCGCCATGACCACGCCCCCGCCCGCCGGGTCCACCGGACAGGATCTACCGGAGGACCGGCCCCACATCCTCCGCAGCACGGATTTCGACCTGCTCCAGCACGTCAACAACGCCGCCTACCTCGACGCCGTCGAGGACGAGCTCATGGATCACCAGGACCTGCTGAGGCAGCGCCACCGCGTCGTGATCGAGTACTCGCACCCCGTGGTCCCGGGTTCGTCCATGACGATCCGGCGTCGGCGGACCGGACACCGGTTGCAGATGTGGATGACGGTGGACGACCGCGTCGCGGCGACGGTGACCGTCACGGGTCAGCCGGACGCCCGGCAGGAGAGCTAGGCGAGCGGACGATCGTCAGGGCAGGATGCGCGAGACGACCTCCGCGGCCACGTCCTCCAACAGCGCGCCCGCGTTGGCCATCGACCTGGCCAGGTCCGGCTCCCGCTCGGTGAGGGCGGCCGCGGCCGCGAACCCGGCCTCCGCCACGCGGTCGGCACCCAGGTCCAGCCGTCCGCACACGGCCACCACCGGCACGGCGTGCGAGCGACACAGCGCCGCCACACCCATGGGGGTCTTGCCGTGCATCGTCTGGTCGTCGAGCCGGCCCTCGC
>NZ_JAALEE010000316.1:0-2485 GCF_014145265.1 Dietzia sp. CW19
GTGCCGGCGACATCGTGGCCGAGCAGGCCCGCTGGTGGGCCGAGCGGGCCGCCGGAGCCCGGCGGGACGCCCTCGCGGTCACCTACCGGGAAATCGCGGAGGCGGCCTCCGAGGAGTTCGTCGGCCGGTACGCGGGCGACGTCGCCGTCGTCACCGGTGCCGGCAAGGGCTCCATCGCCGCCGCCGTCACCGGAAAGCTCCTGGCGGGAGGGGCCACCGTGGTGGCCACCACCTCGAACCTGGACCAGTCCAAGCTGGCCTTCTTCAAGGACCTCTACCGTTCCCACGCCCGCGGTGGCGCGGCGCTGTGGGTGCTGCCGGCCAACCTCACGTCGTACTCGGACGTCGACGCGCTGGTCGAGTGGGTCGGATCCGAGCACGCCGAGTCGGCCGGTGGCCAGACCACCGTCCTCAAGGCGCCGCTCACGCCGACGCTGCTCTTCCCGTTCGCCGCCCCGCGTGTCCAGGGTTCGATGGCCGACGCCGGCCCGCGGGCCGAGACCGAGATGCGCGTCCTGTTGTGGGGCGTGGAGAAGCTCGTCGCCGGGCTCGGCGCGATCGGCGCCGACACCGACGTCGACTCCCGTCTGCACGTGGTGCTGCCGGGCTCGCCCAACCGCGGGATCTTCGGTGGCGACGGCGCCTACGGCGAGGCCAAGGCCGCGCTCGACGCCATGATCGCCAAGTGGGGCTCGGAGAAGTCCTGGTCCGAGCGCGTGACGTTCGTCCACGCGATCATCGGCTGGGTCCGGGGCACCGGGCTGATGGGCCACAACGATCCGCTCGTCGACGCCGTGGAGGCCGCGGGCGTGTCCACCTGGTCCACCGCGGGGATCGCCGCCGAGCTGCTGGACTCGTGCACCCCGGACGTCCGTCGGTCCGCCGGCGAGGCGCCCCTCACCGTCGACCTCACCGGGGGTCTCGGCACCGCCGACCTGGACATGGCCGCGCTCGCCGCGGACCGTCCGGCCCCGGTGACCGAGGCCTCGACCGAGGACGCCGACGGGACCCTCGCGGCCCTGCCGTCGCTGCAGACCGTCACCGCCGACGAGCGCCCCGAGTGGGGCCAGGTCACCCAGGACCTCGAGGACATGGTCGTGATCGTGGGCTCCGGCGAGGTCGGGCCCTACGGCAGCGCCCGCACCCGCTTCGAGGTGGAGACCACCGGCGACCTCAGCGCCGCCGGCGTGGTCGAGCTGGCCTGGTCGACCGGGCTCATCACCTGGGAGGACTCGCCGCGCGCCGGCTGGACCGTCACCGGGTCCGGTGACCCGATCGACGAGGCGGACATCGCCGAGCGTTTCCACGACGAGGTGCTCGCCCGGGTGGGCGTGCGTACCTACGCCGACGATTCGCGTGCGGAGATGTTCGCGGGCGCCTCGCCGCAGCTGACCTCGGTGTTCCTGCCGGAGGACCTGTCCTTCGTCGTGGACGACGAGGGCCAGGCCCGCGCGTACCAGGAGGACGATCCGGAGAACACCGTCGTCACCCGCAGCGAGGACGGCGAGTGGACGGTCACCCGCAAGGCGGGCACCGAGATCCGCGTCCCCCGCCGCACCACGCTCACCCGCATCGTGGGTGGCCAGATCCCCACCGGCTTCGACCCGACGGCATGGGGAATCCCCGCCGACATGGTCTCCGGTATCGACCGGGTGGCGGCGTGGAACCTGGTGGCCACCGTGGACGCCTTCATCTCCTCGGGCTTCACCCCGGCGGAGCTGCTGGCCCACGTGCACCCGGCCGATGTCGCCAACACGCAGGGCACCGGCATGGGCGGCATGACGAGCATGCGCTCGCTCTACATCGACGGGATCCTGGGCCGCAGCCGCGCCAACGACACGCTGCAGGAGGCGCTGCCCAACGTGGTGGCCGCCCACGTCATGCAGTCCTACGTCGGCGGCTACGGCTCGATGGTCCACCCGGTGGCGGCCTGTGCCACCACCGCGGTGAGCGTCGAGGAGGGTTTCGACAAGATCCGCGCCGGTAAGGCCGAGTTCGTGGTGGCCGGCGGGTTCGACGACCTGTCCACCGAGGGCATCCAGGGCTTCGCCGACATGTCCGCCACCGCCGACTCCGCGGCGATGGCCGCCAAGGGGATCGACGAGCGCCACTACAGCCGGGCGAATGACCGGCGACGCGGCGGGTTCGTCGAGTCGCAGGGCGGCGGCACCATCCTGCTGGCCCGTGGCGACGTCGCGGCCCGCATGGGGCTGCCGGTCCACGGGGTGGTGGCCTGGGCGGGGTCGTACGCCGACGGTGCGCACACCTCGATCCCCGCTCCGGGGCTCGGCGCGCTCGGCGCGGGCCGTGGTGGAAAGCGGTCGCCGCTGGCCCGGGGTCTCGCAGAGCTCGGCCTGACCGCGGACGACCTGGCCGTGGTGAGCAAGCACGACACCTCGACCAAGGCCAACGACCCCAACGAGTCGGACCTGCACGAGCGGCTCGGGGCGGCGATCGGTCGCTCCGACGGCAACCCGTTGTTCGT
>NZ_JAALEE010000317.1:0-8029 GCF_014145265.1 Dietzia sp. CW19
GCCCATGAGGGGCAGGCCCGCCACGGCCAGACGCGGGAAGGTCGCACCCAGGCGGGCGAGCGCCCCGCGCCAGGACGGCACGGCCGTGACCAGGCGAGGGGAGTCCAGCACCCTGCCCACCGCGCGCACCACGTCGCCCGACTGGAGGAGGGAGCCGGAAAACGACAGGGCGGCCTGGGGATCGGTCAGCTTGTCGTGGATCATCGGGGTCCAGATCCCGTCCGGGCAGATGCAGGAGATCGCGATGTCGTCCACTCCCGCGAGCCTGAGGTCGATGGCGGTGCTGGTGCTGAACCCCATCACGGCGTGCTTGGAGGCGGCGTACACGGCCTCACCCGGCACGGCGGAGATCCCGGCCAGCGAGGCGATGGTGATGATGTGCCCGCCGCTGCTCGCCCCTCCGGGACCGCCCTCGGAGCCGGCGCTGCTTCCAGGGGTGTGGCCGCGCATCGCGTCGATCGCGGCGATGGTCCCGTTGATCGCGCCGAGGGCATTGGCCTCCATGAGCAGACGCCGCTGGTCCTCGGTCTGCTCCCACGCCGGGCCGGTGAGCAGGACGCCGGCGTTGTTGACCCACACCTCGAGGCGCCCGCCCTGCGCGAGCAGCGCGTCCCGGGCCGCCTCGACCTGCGAGTGATCGCGCACGTCGACGGCCGCCCAGGTGGCGCCCCCTCCGAGCTCGGCGGCGGCCGCGGCGGCGCTGTCGGCGTCGATGTCGGTGACCATCACCCGGTATCCGCGGCCGGCGAGCATCCGGGCGATGTCCTTGCCCAGCCCGCGTCCGGCCCCGGTCACGAGCGCGCTGCGCGACCTCGTCGTCGTCGTCACTTCTCGCTTCTCAGTCCGGACCGGATCTGACCGTAGGAGATACCGCCGTGGCAGTAGGTGGGCACGACGGGCCAGAAACGCTTCCACGGGACCAGTTCGGTGGAGGGCAGGATCTGCAACCAGCGCGGGTCGCCGGGACACCGGTCCGCCATGGTCTTCTCCTTGATCATGGAGTCGTACTGGTCCAGCGAGTCCTCCAGGGTGTTGGCGTTGGGGCAGATCTCCCGGCCGAACTTCTCGTGGTAGCGCCGCACGCCCGGGATCCGGGAGAGCTCCGGCTGCCAGTTGTCCAGGGAGATGCCGTTCTCCGAGGAGACCCAGACGCCGTCCGGGGTGTTGATGACCAGCGAGTGGTTGCCGTCGGTGTGGCCGGGGGTCCACATCAGGGCGATACCGGGGCCGAGCTCGATGTCCCCGTCGAACACCGCGAACTTGGACCGGTCGACCCCGCCGAGCCCGCCGGAGACGTACCAGGCCCATTGCATCGGGTGCAGGTCCTCGAGCGTGGCCAGCTCCCGCCGGTGGACCAGCAGCCTGGCATCGCCGAAGAGCGGCGTGCGGGGCGCGGTGTCTCCGGGGATCACCTCGGTCGAGCCGAGGATCATGCGTGGGTCCTGCACGTGGAGGTGGTCGAACGTGCAGAAGTCCACGTCCTGCGGCGTGAGCCCGACCTTGGCGAGCGCCTGCTCCGGCTCGTTGAAGTACTTGAGGAGCAGCTTGATGGCCAGGGTGCCGCCGGGGATCCGGTCGACGAGCGTCTGCAGGTTGTCGTAGAAGGGCGCCTCGGCGGACCCGGCGGGGACGGTCGGCTCGAACACCAGGGTGCGGGGACGGCCGTTCCAGTCGTCGTACTGCACCACGATCATCCGGTTGATCATGGTGATCAGCGGCAGGCTGGGGACCGAGACCGCGTTGTTGAAGGCGTACTTGACCGGGTACGGCGCCGCGGCCACGTCCACGGACTGCACCGCCCGCACCTGACCCTGCTGCACGAAGCGCGTCTTGTACTCGGCGGCCGCCGCGCGCACGGCCCGGAGACGCTCGCCCCGGGGCCACACGTCGTGGACGCCGTCGAACTCGGGGATCGACCGCGCGCCGATCTGCTTGAGCATCTGCTCGGACGAGTGTTCCGGCAGCTTCTGGTCACTCAGCTGGTGGTCGCGCAGCATCATCGCTCCTGTACTACAACGGGCGTCGTGGTTCTCCGGGTGCCGTGGTTCTGGCGGCTGCTTTCAGGATCCGGTGCCCGGAGCCTGAAAACTTGTCTCAGTGCGACAGTCTTGCCCGGCGCCGTAGTCCGCCGGGGGAGAGGCCGAACCACCGACGTACGGCGTGGCTGAGCGTGGACTGTTCGGAGAAGCCGACCAGGTCGGCGATCTGGGTGAAGGACAGGTCGGTGGTCGTGATGAACCGGTGCGACCGGTCTCGCCGCAGGTCGTCGACGACCTGACCGTAGGTGGTGCCCTCGACGACGAGGTGGCGCTGCAGGGTCCGGGGCCCGATCGCCAGCGAGGCCGCCACCTCCGCGAGGGGCGGGACCCGCCCGGGCAGGCTCTCGGCAACCGCCCGGCGGACCCGTCCGGACATCGACCGGGTGGGGTCGGAGTACGACCCCGCCAGGTGCTCGAGGGCGGCCAGGCGGATCTCCTCGTCCGCGGTGTCGAACGAGGCGTCCAGGATCCGGCGCTCGACACACAGCGCGGCCACGGATCGGTCGAACTTGATGTCGGCGCCGAAGAAGTCCAGGTAGCGGTCCACGGGCGACAGTGGACCGTGGGGCAGCTCGACGGACCGGAGACCCGGACTGCGCCCGAGCAGTTGCACAGCCATCCGGTGGAACAGGCCCAGGCCCAGCTCGATGGCCTGCGGGGAGTACGGCGATTCGGAGAGTTGCTTGCGGTAGGTCAGCGCGATCACGCCGCGCCGGTCCCACGGGTCGTCGTCGACGCCGATCGTCAGCGCGGGGCTGTGGACGAACAGGAACCTCGCCGCGCACTCGAGCGCCTCGGTGGCGGTGGAGCTGGAGCGGACCGCCCGGGCCACCGGTCCGAGGATGGAGACGTCCTGCCGATCGGCCAGCCGCAGCCCGAAATCGGGGCATCCCAGTTCCGCGGCGGCCGCGTCGAGCATCCGGTCGTGCGCGGTGATCGACACCAGCCCGTCGTCGTCCGCGAGCACCTCGCGCGCGATCTCGTACCGGTCGAGCAGCCGGTCGGGGTCTCCGCCGAGTTCGCTGACCAGCGGGCCGAATCCGCGCAGGCTGGCGGCGCGGATCAGCGGCTGCACACGATCTCCCCGGCCACCCGCCGGCCCGACTCGACCGCCCCGTCCATGTAGCCGGCCCAGCGGGTGGCGGTCTCCGTGCCGGCCCAGTGGATCGGGCCGACGGGGAGGCGGAGGTGGGGGCCGAAGCGGGTCAGGGTCCCGGGCGCGGCGAACGCGCCGTAGCAGCCGCGGCTGTACTCCTCCTCGGCCCAGTCGCGCTCGATGTAGTCGACGGGACTGAGGGCCCGGGGGCCGAAGTATCCGGCGAGATCCTGGAGCACCTGCGCGCGACGGTCGGCGGCGGTCATTCGGGAGCCCCGGTCCGCGTGTCGGCCCTCGAGGAATCCGACCAGGACACCGGGCCCGCCGCCGTCCGATGTGCCCGCGTGGGGGGTGTTGTCGAAGACGGTGCCCAGCGGTCGGGTGTCGCTGTTCGCCTGCCCGCTCCAGCCGTCGGCACGCCAGAACGGCTCGGGGTATACGACGTTGATCTTGATCACCCGGCCCATGGGCATCCGCTGGACCAGCTGGTCGCGGTCGCCGGGCAGGCCGGGGGAGTAGCGGATCCTCGACGCCAGGGGCGGTGGCACCGCGACCACCACATGCCGCGCATTCACCACCCGGTCGCCGGACCGGACGCGGGCTCCTGCGGCGTCCCACTCGACCCCGGTGACCGGGCTGTCCAGCAGCACGCGATCACCGAGCTCCCGCGCCATCTCGATCGCGATCGTCTGCGCCCCTCCCACCACGCGGTCCTGCTGAGCTCCTCCGGCGGTGTCGATCAGCGCATCGGTACCGCCGGCGGCACCGATGTAGTTCCCCGCCCACAGTGCGGACAGGTCCTCGGGTCCGGTCGAGAACACGGCCTCGGTGAGGAGACGGAAGAACCCGCGGCCCCGCGGGGTGCGGGCGGTGCGCCTGAGCCAGGTGTCGAACGTCTGCGAGTCCAGGCGATCGGCGCCGGGCGCGCGCCACGGGTCCGCGAGCGGGATGCGGGCGGCCATGCGGTCGAGGCGCCACTGTGTCTGTGCGATGTCGGCCAGGGTGACGGGATCGAGGCGGGGGATCCGGCCGGAGTAGTCCGACCTGGCCCCGCCCAGCTCGGCGATGTGCCGACCCGCGACGTGGGTGGGGAAGGTCTGCAGTCCCAGTTCACCGATCAGGGCGAGGATCTGATGTTGGGAGGGGCCGACCCACTGCCCCCCGACCTCGATCGGAGCCCCGCCGGGCAGAGTCGCGTTGAGCAGACGGCCCCCGACGCGGTCCCGGGCCTCGAGGACCTGCACCTCGTGGCCCGCGCGGGTCAACTCGCATGCGGCGACCAATCCGGCGATGCCGGCGCCGACGACCACCACATCCACTGATGAGTCCACCCATCGCCTCCCCACGGCCGACCGAATCGCAGGCGTGTTCACAGTATTCCTCGCCCCCGGTGGCCCGGGGCGGGACGGTGAACTCGGTGCCCCGGACTCCCGGGGTCTGTCACGCTTGTCGTCATGAACACGGACGGGCGTTCCCTGCCGCGCAACTCATGGCTCTCCAGGGGCGCGCCGCTGGAGCGGTCCGACGCGGCGAGCCGGATCAGCGCCTACATCTACGGCAACATCCTGGTCCTGGCTCGGAGTTCTCGAGCACCGCACCGCACTGCTGCTGGCAGAGCCCACCGTGCTGGTGCGGATCGGCGGCATCGTCTTCGTGATCGGCCGGCTCAACGGCGAGCGGCCCAGTCGGAACCGGCTCATCAGTGCTGCGGCACTCACGGTGGTCGCAGCGACCATCGTCGGGGTCAAGGTCGTTCTGACGCACTGATCCGCGCGCACTGATCCGCGCGCAGTGACCGGCTACCTGCCGAACATCTTCGCGAGGAACCCCTCCTTGGGCGCGGTGGCGTGTCCGGGGCACCGCTGGGACTTGGGCACGCCGGACATCACCTGGTCCACGTGCATTCCGCACCCGGCCCACGTCGTCTTTCCACAGGTCTTGCAGGTAGCGGGTCGGCACATGGTCGTACTCCTCTGATCGTGGGATGGTCGCGAGGTCCGCGGTCGGTGTGTGGTGCCGTCCGAGCCTCGCTGCCGAGAATACATACCCCCTAGGGTATACGCAACGTGGTCGTCGTTGACTTCGCCGCGACCCGCGTTGACTTCGCCGCGTCGAAGTGTCACTGTATTAAGCACCTAATACAGCAATACGGAATGGGGCGGCGATGCAGTTCGACAACTCATCCCCGATCTGGGTGCAGCTCGTCGAGGAGTTCTCACGGCGCATCGTGACGGGGGAGTGGCCGACGGGCGCGAAGATGCCCGGGGTCCGGGAGTTGGCGGCCGATCTGGGCGTCAACCCCAACACCGCGCAGCGCGCGCTGGCCGAGCTGGAACGGCTCGAGCTGTGCCGGTCCGAGCGGGCCAGCGGGAGGTTCGTCACCTCCGATGACGCCCGGATCGACGAGATCCGCGCCGACCTCGCCGCCGGGGCCGCCGACGAGTTCATCCGGCGGGTCCGCGGCCTGCGGATGACGCACGACAGGGCGCGAGCACTACTCGACACGAGATGGGATCACCATGACCACACCACTGCCCATGCACACGACGGAGGCGTCTGACGTGAGTACGACCGCCACCCCGGCCACTACACTCGTCGAGGCCTCGGGTCTCAACATGAGGTACGGCACCACCACCGCACTGGACGCCCTCGATCTCCAGCTCGCTCCGGGGCAGATCGTGGGACTGCTCGGCGAGAACGGGTGCGGCAAGACCACGCTCCTCAAGATCCTCGCCGGCGTGCTCTCGGGTTACTCCGGCACCGTGCGGATCGACGGCCACGCCCCGGGCCCCGAGTCCAAGGCGATCGTGTCCTTCCTGCCCGACACCAGCTTCCTGCCCGACTCCGCCCGCGTGAGCTACTGCCTGCGGCTCTACGCCGACTTCTTCGCCGACTTCCAGACCGAGAAAGCCCGCGACCTCATCGGGTTCTTCGGGCTGAGCGAGTCCGCGCGCCTCAAGGAGATGTCCAAGGGCATGCGCGAGAAGGTGCAGATCGCCCTGGCCATGTCCCGCGACGCGCGGGTGTTCCTGCTGGACGAACCCATCTCCGGCGTCGACCCGGCCGCGCGTCAGCTCATCCTCGACGGCATCGTCCGCAACCTGTCCGAGGAGTCCCTGCTCCTCATCTCCACGCACCTGGTGCACGACCTGGAGCCCATCCTCGACGCCGCGGTGATGATGCGCCACGGCCGGGTCCTGCTGCAGGGCCACGCCGACGACCTCCGCGGCCAGCACGCCGCCAGCCTCGACCAGATCTTCAAGGAGACCTACCGATGACGACGACACTGCTCACGCACGAGTGGCTGCGCACACGCGGGGCCCTCGGGACGACACTCGGAGTGATCGCTCTCGTCGGAGTCCTGGGCGGTCTGCTCGGGGCTGCAGGGTGGCCGCTGCTGTCCCAGCTCGGGCTGGCGCTGGGCATGCTGGCCGCGGTCGTGGCGGTCCCGGCCGTCCAGTTGACCCTGGCCGCCGACTACTGGCGCACCGGCTACGGCCGGACCGGGTACTTCACCCACTCCATCCCGGTCCGCGGGTCGGTCATCTTCTGGGTAAAGCTGATGTGGGCGATGGTCGCGTCCGTGGTCGCGCTCGTCCTCACCGCCGGGCTCGCAGTGCTCACGTGGTGGGCGGCCGCCCGCCAGTCGGGGCTCACCTCGCCGTCGTACTCCGTCCTGTCCGACGCGTGGACCACGGTGACCACGGCCGCACCGGCCTGGATGATCGCGGCCGGAGTGCTCGTGACACTCGGGTCGTTCCTGATCTGGCCTGTCTACTACTACTTCTCGGTCTCGGTCGGGCACGAGCGACGGCTGGCCACATTGGGCGCCGGCGGGCCGGTCGTGGTGTTCGTCCTGGTCTACGTGGCCACACAGGTGCTCTCGCTGCTGGCGATGATCGCTCTGCCGTTCGGCATCTCGATGGGCGCCGGGGGCTCGCTGGAGTTCGTGCGCTTCGACATGATCGGCGAGTTGGCCGCCGGCGCGGCCGCCAGCGACGACGTCATGCCCGTCGGCTTCCTGGCCGCGTCGGTGGTGTTGGTGGTGTTCTGCCTGTGGCGTACGGCGCGGTCGTGGAACCACAGGGTGGCCCTGGTGTGAGCAGTGCGCCACACGGGCCGTCCGTGGACCCGGGCCGGCACCGTGCTCCCGCCCTGCAGACGGGCCTCGATGACGACACGACGGTACTCGTCCCCCCTCGAACTCGTCGAGCTGATCCCAGCCAGCGCGCCCGAGACGGCCGCGAGGACCGGTGCGTATAAGATAACCTTTGGTTCCGGGGCCGGGGCGGCGTAGTGTTCACATCGTCGCTCGCCGGGGCGTCGCAGCCGGCTCGGTGGCGCGACCTCCCCTGTGAGGACCCCCTCGCCTCCCGGAAAGAACTCCTCTCATGCCGATCGTCCTGCCCTCCACGTCGCACCCGTCTCTGACTGAGCCGACGTATCTCAGGCCCCCGGTGTGGAAGCAGGTCCTGGCCTGGGCCGGTGTCGGTGTGGGCGCACTGACGCTCCTGGGCGCGGCGGCCTCGGTGGGGGACGGGTTCGCCTCGGTCGCGGCACTCGCGATGTTCGGCCTAGCGTTGATCCTGCCGGGCGGTTGGTGGTTGTACTGCGAGAACCGGGACAGGACGCACGCGGACGAGGACCATCGGCTGGACTCGCAGGCCGCGCTGGCCCAGCAGACGATGGCCGGGTACGTCGCCCCCGATGCGCTCGCCCCGCTGACGTGGCACACGCCACTGACGCCGGTCTCGCGGCGATGGCCGGTGGTCGGCTCGGCCGCTTCGCCCTCGTCGTCGGGTCCATGGGGTTGATGCCCGCCGCCGAGGTCTCACCCGCCCCGGCGGCGACACCGGTTCCGGCCACCAGCACCGTCACCACGACGGCACCCGCC
>NZ_JAALEE010000318.1:0-1663 GCF_014145265.1 Dietzia sp. CW19
GCGGCCCCGCTCATGCGGGGCGAGCCGGGGTACGCGCCGAAGCTGGACCGCGACAACGACGGGGTCGCCTGTGAATAGCGGGCATCACTGGTAGGACGTTCGCGGGCGGAGTAACGTTCACGACATCAGAACATGAAGATCTGTTCATATGGCTAAGGAAGCCGCCATGAACCAACGACTGACGACCGCATTGCCGCTCGCGGTGATGCTCGTGGCCACCGCGACGGCGTGCGTCCAGGGCGGCGGCGGAAACCCCCCGGCCGGCCAGAACGTCCCCGGGGTGATCGAATCCACCTCGCCCGCGGTGGAACCGACGTCCATGAATCCGCAGAAACTCGACGACTCGGTGGTGTTCCTCATGACCACCGTCTCCGGGTACGTCCTCGACCCGGGTGAGGGGGAGGGGGACGACGTCCGGTCCACCGAGGTGACGGCGGTACGGACCTGCACGGGGTGGATGGCCGGCGAGGACGGGGAGATCATCACCGCCGGGCACTGCGTCGGCCGGGATGAGGGCCGTGACGTCGTGATCTCCTCCTACCTCGACGACCACGACGTCGCCGACGAAGGATCCCTGGAGGCCGTGGTCGAGGTCCGGGTGATGGCCGGTCAGCCCGACATCGACGGCGCCACCATCACGGACTGGGTCCCTGTCCGGGTCGCCGACGTGATGCCGTTCGAGGACGGGGATCTGGCCCTGCTGCGGGTCGAGGCGACGGACTCGGGCTCGCGGCCGCCGGCGTTGGCGATAGCCGAGGAGGACCCGCAACCGGGCGACAGTGTCACCTCGATCGGCTTTCCCGGCGCCGGTGCCGACGTCTCGGAGGAGAAGGCAATCCAGCCCCCGTCGTTCAAGGCCGGCACCGTCTCCGCGCGGCCGGCCTCCGCGAGGGGGGTGGAGGGATACGAGATCGACGCCGACATCAGCCCCGGTATGGCCGGCGGGCCCACCGTCGACGGGTCGGGTCGGGTGGTGGGCGTGAACTCCTACGCCATCCGCGGCGGATACCAGGCGTTCAACATCGTCACCGGCACCTCCGAACTTCGACGCTTTCTGGCCGACAACGGGGTGGGGTGACCGGCCGCTGCTCAGTCGCCGGCGTCGGCCAACAACCCGTAGAGACGCTTGCGTAGCGCGACCAGTTCCTCGGTGGCCGCGGTGCTGGTGGTCGGGTCGCCCGTCTGGACGACGGCCCGGACCGCCATGGCGGCCTCGCCGAACGCCTTCCAGAGGTCGGCGTCCCCGCCCAGTCGGGAGGTGGCCTCCTCGGTGGCGTCGTCCCACGGGGCGGGGCGGTCCGCGAGTGTCTCGAGCTCGACGCGACCGGCGTCGGTGAGCTGGTAGTGCTTGGGTCCGGCGTCCTCCGCGGGACCGATGAGGCCCTCGTCCTCCAATAGAGACAGGGCCGGGTAGACCGCGCCCGAGCTGGGGCGCCACGTGCCGCCACTGCGCTCGGCGAGCTCGCGGATGATCCCGTAGCCGTTCCGCGGTCCCTCGGCCAATAGCAGGAGCGTGCCGCGTCGGACGTCCCCTCGTCGTCGTCGCCTCTGGTGGCCGCGCCGCATCCCACGTCCCTCATCGAACGGGCCGAACGGGCCGCCCGGGCCGAAAGGTCCACCGGGCCCGAACGGGCCGCCCGGGCCGAACGGGCCGCCCGGGCCG
>NZ_JAALEE010000319.1:0-1247 GCF_014145265.1 Dietzia sp. CW19
GCTTTCAGAAAGGCGTCCCAAACATCCGCCCCCGCCAACGCACAAGACAACACTCAGAACCAGTTTCAAGACTTCAACAACGACTGCCGCACTGGCGAGCACGACGGCGAGTTCTTCGACGGCGGCCTGCTCGGGGGCACCGGTGTCGGCGACTGGCTACGCGATTCCGCCCACGCCGGCGGCCTGAGAGAGTCGGTGACGGCACTTCCTCGCGCCGCCGTGTCCGGGGCGTGCATCACCGCGGGCGCGGCGCAGCACCCCGGCGATGCGATCCAGGCCGTCGCCGACGAGATGTGGGACGGCAAACTGGCCGGGATCGTCCGCGAGATTAAAGACGGAAACCCCGCCGTCATCGGCTACACGATGACGCTGTGGACGAAATTCAAGCTCAGTCCGGAGGCCCTGGAGCTGTCGTCGGGCGGCATCAACAACATCGTGTGGCAGGGCGCCGTCGCCGGACTGGCGTTGAGCCTGACGATCGGGCTGCTGAAAGTCGCCTCGACCCGGCGGCAAGGCTCCGGCGAGGCGATGGAGGACGCGGCCTCGGCATACGGGCGGTACTTGCTCTACGGCGCGTTGGTTCCATCATTGGCGATCCCGGCGATTATGGCGCTCGACGCCTTCGCTGACGTCCTGGTCAACACCTATATCGCGGACTCGGGAGACTTCACCAAGATCACCGAAGCGGTGACGATCGGGGAGGAAATGAACCCGATCCTGGTCCTGGTGTTCGTGCTCATTTCCCTGATCGGCTCGCTGGCAATGTGTCTGGCAATGGTCATGCGGATCATCTTGCTGCCCATCCTGATCGGTCTGATGCCGATCTTCGCGGCGTGGGCGATCGGGCGAGCGGGGCGATTCACCGTGGAGAACGCGATGGGGGTCCTCGTCGCGTTCGGGCTGCTGAAGGTGGCGGCGGCGTTTGTCTACATGTCGGCGGTGTGGGCGGCGTTGACTCTCGACGGGTCCGAGGAGAACAAGCTGGTCTCCCTGGTGATTTTCGGGGCTGCCGGGCTCTGCGCACCCGCTCTGCTGGCGATCATCCTGCCTCAAATGAAGGGCCAAGCCGGCGGATCGGCGAGCGCGCTGGGAGGTGTGGCTCTTGGGGCGACCGGGGCGGTCGTGGGCACAACGATCGCTGCGGCAAGCACTAGCGGGGCCGGCGCTGTAGCTGCGGGCGGCGCCGCCTTGGGCGCAGGCGGCTCCGCCCTCGGACTCAGCGACGGGGGAAGCGGCGGAACCGGCGG
>NZ_JAALEE010000320.1:0-4786 GCF_014145265.1 Dietzia sp. CW19
CGAGCAGCCTCCGGCCGGCCAGCCCGGCGACGCGCCGGCCGTGACCGCGGTGCCCGTCCAGGTGTTCAACAACAGCAACGTCTCCGGACTCGCCGGCCGGACCGGGGAAGCCCTCCGGGAGTCCGGCTTCGCGGTCGGCGAGGTGGCCAACCTGCCCTCCAACCGGCCGGTGGTGTCCGAGTCGACCGTGTACTTCGGAACCGGTGCCGGTGAGCGGCAGGCCGCCGAGGCCGTAGCGGCCCAGCTGGGCATCCCCGCCGTGCCCCGGCCGGCCGATCTCGAGGTGGGCGCCCCCGGCGTGATCGTGATCGTCACCCAGGACCTCGACCGCTGACGGCTGAGGATATGATGAGCTCACGCACTCCGCCCGCCGGGGCGCGTGCTCTCAGCGACCTGCAGCTTTCCGAGATCGAAGGAGCCCTCATGGCCCCGCGTCAGACCGCCCGCCGCCTCATGGTCGCGGTTCCCGCATTCGCACTCGCGTTCGCCGTGACCGCGTGTTCCCCGCCCAACGAGCAGCCCGCGGATCCCGACGCCCCGTACACGCTGCCCACCTACACGGGCGAGGCCGGCTCGGAGGCGGAAGAGAACGCTGACGAGACCCAGGCCGAGGGTGTCGAGGGCGAGGGCGCCGTCGAGGGCGAGGAGGACATCCTCGTGGAGGTCCCGGTCGGGGAGCAGCCCGTCGAGGGGCAGGCCGATCCCGCCTCCCCGCCCGCGCAGCCCGCCCCCTGATCTCCAGGTAACCGGCGCGACCGCCGGGGCCGACCCCCGGGGAGGGCGAAGGCCCACCGATCGAGCCCCGCATCACCGAAACGAGCCCCGCACCCCGCCAAAGGGAGCGGGGCTCGAGTCGTCGGTGGCCCGGGCGCAGCGTCTCCGTCGTGACACACTGTCCACCCGACACCATCCAGTCGCCCCGTGGGCCCGGGTACGAGCCCGCGCGCGGGCAGGCGGGAGAGCGCGGCCGGGAGCCGTCAGGACTTGTGCTTCATGTTCGCCTCGCTGGACTGGAACTTCTCCAGGACCGGGGCCTCGTGGGTGATGGTGCCGTCCTCGACGCTCTCGTGATACGCCAGGTTTCCCACGCGGTTGGCGATCACCGGGGCGGTGCACACGGCCACGATCCCGGCCAGCAGGAGCATTCCCAGGTCGATGTGCGGGAAGATCCGGACGCTGGCGCCGAACAGCACGAGCACCAGGCCCAGCACCTGTGGCTTGGCGGCCGGGTGCATCCGGCTAAGGGTGTCGCGGAAGCGCACCAGCCCGATGGCGCTGGCGAGGGTGAGCAGCGCACCGGCGAGGACGAACAGCGCGGAGACGATCTCCCGGGGGTCGTCGGTCATGTGAGGGCCTCCTTGTGGACGCCGGTGGAGTCGCTGACCCGGAACCGGGCCACGGACACCGATCCGAGGAACGCGACCAGCGCCAACGCCACGAGGGCGGCCGCGGCGGTGGTGTCCTTGCTCCAGGCGATGTACACCCCGACCCCGCACTGCGCGATGGCGGCGAGCATGTCCAGGGAGATCAGCCGGTCGAGGGTGTTGGGTCCACCGATCAGCCGGATCATCGTGGTGAACAGTGCGAGCGTCAGGGCGACCACGGCCGCGCTCCACAGCAGCAGTGACAGGCTCATCGGTGCTCCTCGCTGTCTCGTACGGGCTCGGGTGGGCGGTCGCGGTCGTCAACGCGCTCGGGGCCGCTGGTCCCGTATTCCTCTGCGGGGGCGCAATAGTGCTGCGGGCTGGGTCGCCAGTCCTCGGGACGTTCGAATGCGCGCACGTACAACTGTTCCACGTGGGCGGTCTGGCGACGGAACCTCTCGACCGCCTCGGGACTCCCGGCGTCCAGGACGTGGACGTACACGTACCGCGCGACCGGGTCGACGCGCACGACGATGCCGCCGGGCATGAGGTTCAGGGTGTTGACGGCCAGGGCGAGGGTGAAGTCCGACTTGAGCTGCATCGGTGCCCTGAGCACGGCGGACCGGGGCGGAGCCTGCGGGCGCACGGACAGCCACGCCACGGCGATCGACGAGCGGACGAGGTAATAGGCCACCACGATCACCAGCCACACCGTGGAGACGGGCCTGAGAAGACCCTCCACCGGGACGCGCGGGAGCGGGAGCAGCACCATCACCACGATCGCGACGAGCACCCCGGCGACGATCGTGCCGACCTCGACCGGCCCCCAGAGCATGACCCAGGCGACCGTCAGCCACAGCATCATGAACACTCGTGAGCCGACGACCCGGGGGTCGAGACGGACTCTCATCCTGCGGGCCATGTCAGCGCACCCCCGTCACGGAGTCGACGTAGCGTTCGGGCGTGGAATCGAGGGGGATGGTGTCCAGGTAGTCATGTCGCTCCATGAGGCTCTCGGCAGCCCGGTCGGTGACCCCGAGCAGCGGGCCGGCGAAGACCGTCATCAACAAGGAGACCACGATGAGGGCCATGGTGGGGGCGAGCATGCTCAACGGCATCCGGCCCACCTCCTCGCGCTCGTCGAACTCCACGTACTCGTCGGAGGGCAGCAGGGCCAGCGGCTTGGCCAGGGCGACCGCGCCCTCGGGGGCGTCGGCGCGGGGGCGCCAGAACGCCTTGGACCACACGCGGACCACCACGTAGAGCGTGAGCAGGCTGGTGACCATGGCCCCGGCAATGAGCACCCACATGAGCGGTCCGCCGACCTCGGCACCGGCCTGGACCACCGCGAGCTTGCCGATGAAGCCGGAGAAGGGCGGGATCCCGCCGAGGTTGAGGGCGGGGATGAGGAAGACGACGGCGAGGACGGGGCTGGCCACGGCGAGCGAGCCCAGGCGGCGCAGGGAGGACGACCCGGCCTGCCGCTCGATCAGTCCGACCACCAGGAACAGGGTGGTCTGCACGATGATGTGGTGCCCGACGTAGTAGATCGCCGCACTCAGCCCGTAGCCGGTCGACAGGGCGATGCCGAAGATCATGTACCCGATGTGGCTGACGAGGGTGAACGACAGTATTCGTTTGATGTCCGACTGTGCGATCGCGCCGAGGATGCCGATGACCATCGTCAGCAGTCCCGCCACCAGCAGGACGCCGTCCATGGAGCCGCCGGGGAACACGAGGGTGTGGAAGCGGATGATCGCGTAGACGCCGACCTTGGTCAACAGTCCCGCGAACACCGCGGTGACCGGCGCGGGCGCGGTCGGGTAGGAGTCGGGCAGCCAGGTCGAGAGCGGGAAGACCGCGGCCTTGATGCCGAACGCCACCAGGAACACGGCGAAGATCGTGTTGCGCAGCCCGTCCGGGACCTCGGCCATCCGGATGGACAGCTGGGCAAGGTTCAGCGTGCCCGCCGCCGAGTAGGTCAGCGCGATGCCCAGCAGGAACACCATCGACGACACCATCGACACGACGGTGTAGGAGACCCCCGCGCGGACTCGTTCCTGGCTGGCGCCGAGCGTGAGCAGGACGTAGGACGCGGCCAGCAGCATCTCGAACCCGACGAACAGATTGAACAGGTCGCCGGCGATGAACGCCGCGTTCAGTCCCGCCGCGAGCGCCAGGTAGGTGGGGAGGAAGATCGAGGTCGGTTGGTCGCCGTCCCCGTCGCGGACGCCCTGCCCCACGGCGTAGATGATCACCGTCAGCAGCACGATGGCCGACACGCAGAGCATGAGGGCGCTGAGCCGGTCCGCCACGAGGGTGATCCCGACGGGTGCGTCCCAGCCGCCCACCTGCACGGTGTGCATGCCGTGTTGGTCGGTGAGCACCAGCAGGATGCCGGCGATGACCAGCACCCCGGTGAGGGTGACGATGGTGATGATGTTCTGGACCCGGGGACGGCGGGAGACCACCAGGCACAGCGCCGCGGCGAGCAGGGGGATCAGAACGACGGACGGGATGAGGTAGCCGAACAGTTCGGGGGAGATCACCGGCCACCCTCCTTTCCGTCGTCCGGGGTTCCGTCGTCGCGCCTCGTCCGCCTGCGGTCGCGCGAGGCGGCAGCGGCGCGGGCGCGGGCCTCCGCTTCGGCTTCCGCCTCGGCCTCCTCCAGGTCCTCGTCGTCGTAGTCGACGTGGTCTCCCAGCTCGGTGGGTTGACCGGTGGTGTGGTCGTCGGACAGGTCCCGGTCGGGTGCCGACCAGGCGTCGGTGGGCGAGCGCTTGGCGATCTTGGTGTCCTCGGCGTCGTCGGCGACCTCGTCGGCGGTGGTGAACTGGTAGGAGCGGTAGGCCAACGCCAGGATGAAGGCCCCGACGCCCGCGGTGATGACGATCGCGGTGAGGATCATCCCGTGGGACAGCGGATCCGAGTCGGCGGCGTCGGGGCTCCGGCCACGCCCCATGATGGGCGGGCTGCCGGGCGGTCCCCCCGCGGCCAGCAGGAGCAGGTTGATCCCGTTGGAGAAGATCATGATCCCCAGCAGGATCTTGATGATCGCCCGCTCCAACAGCAGGTAGACCCCGACGGCACAGAGGAGCCCGGCGAGCAGCAGCAGCCCGAAGTCGGCGGTCATGACCTGCCTCCTGACGGGGCGCCCTGGTTCTCGGCGGCCTCGCGGCGGGCGGCGCGGTGGGCGGCCAGGTCGGAGCGTGCGCCGTCGGCGTCAACGCCGGGGACGCTGCGCAGCGCGGCCGTGGACGGCGACTCGGTGGCGTCCACGTAGATGGCGCGGAGCTCCTCGAGATCCTCGGCGTCCAGATCGAGTCGGGCGCCCAGGCTGCGGAGGATGTCCAGGACCAGACCGACGACGATGAGGTAGACGCCGGCGTCGAAGAGCAGGGCCGTGACGAACTTGACCTCGA
>NZ_JAALEE010000321.1:0-5495 GCF_014145265.1 Dietzia sp. CW19
GTTGCGGGGCGTCGAGGCCGGAGGGCCACCGCGGTGAGCGGTCCGGTGCCGGGCGGCGGCGCCGTGGACGGGGTCGTCTACGATCCGCTGGTCGCGGGCGACGCGATGCGGTGCGCGGAACTCGAACGAGTGCTCTTCCGCGGTGACGGACCGTGGTCTGCCGCATCGTTCCTGTCCGAGATCGGCTCCGGGCACACCACCTGTCTGGCCGCCCGGTCGGAGGGCACGCTGGTCGGGTACGCCGTGCTGGCGGCACTCGGGCGGGCGGGGGACCGGGAATTCGAGGTCCACACCATCGGCGTCGATCCGGCCTTCCGGGGTCGGGGGATCGGGCGCACGATGCTGCGTCGCCTGCTCGCGGTGGCGGACGCGGAGGCGGCCCCGGTGGTCCTGGACGTGCGGACCGACAACGTCCCGGCCCGCGCGCTCTACGAGGCCCACGGTTTCGAGGTGGTGGGGCTACGGCCCCGGTACTACCGTCCGAGCATGGCCGACGCGCACCTGATGGTGCGTCCGGCGCACCACGGACCCGACGCGGGAGGAGGAGACAGTTCATGAGGACCGTTCTGGGGATCGAGAGTTCGTGCGACGAGACGGGCGTGGCGATCGCCCGGGTGCACGATGACGGGCGCGCGGAGCTGCTCGCCGACGTGGTGGCCTCGTCGATGTCCGAGCACGCGCGCTTCGGCGGCGTGGTGCCCGAGATCGCCTCCCGCGCGCATCTCGAGGCGCTCGTCCCGACCGTGCGTGCGGCGCTCGCCGAGGCGGGTGTGGACCGGCCCGACGCCGTGGCCGCGACCATCGGGCCCGGGTTGTCCGGTGCACTGCTGGTGGGCTCCTCGGCGGCCAAGGCCTACGCCGCCGCGTGGGGCACACCGTTCTACGCGGTCAACCACCTGGTGGGACATGTCGCCGTGGCCGGGTTCGACGGCGGACCGCTCGACGAATGCGTGGCGCTGCTGGTCTCCGGCGGACACACCCAGCTCCTGCACGTGCGCTCTCTCACTGATCCGGTGGTGGAGCTCGGCTCGACGGTCGACGACGCGGCGGGGGAGGCCTACGACAAGGTCGCGAGGCTCCTGGGACTGGGTTACCCGGGCGGTCCGGTGATCGATCGACTCGCGGCGTCCGGTGACCCGGCGGCCATACCCTTCCCCCGCGGGATGACCGGGCCCCGGGACGCCCGACACGACTTCTCCTTCTCCGGGCTCAAGACCTCCGTCGCGCGCCGGATCGAGGCCGCCGAGCGCGACGGGGTGCACCTCGAGGTCGCCGACGTGGCCGCGTCGTTCCAGGAGGCCGTGGCGGACGTGCTCACCATGAAGGCCGTGCGGGCCTGCACAGATCTCGGGGTGTCGACCCTGCTCGTCGGCGGCGGCGTCGCCGCGAACTCCCGGCTGCGGGAGCTGGCGGCGCAGCGGTGCGCCGAGGCCGGGATCCGCCTCCGCGTCCCCCGGCCGCGGCTGTGCACGGACAACGGGGCGATGGTCGTGGCGGTGGCGTCCGCGCTCCTCGCGGCGGGTGCCGAACCCAGTGCCCTCACCGTGGCGGCGGATCCGGGGCTCACGGTCGGGGTGACCCAGCTGGTGTGAGGCGGGTGGTGTGAGGAGGGTGGTGAGGCGGGTGCCTCAGAACCCGAGCAGTGCGAAGCCGTACCCGGTGAACAGCAGCATCCCGCAGACCAGCAGGGTGATCAGGACCAACCACAGGTACCCCACCGCGAGGGCGGTGAGGGCGAGACCGCGCCCGGCCTGTCCGGTCCGGTTGATCCTGGCCAGGGCGAGATGGCCGAGCAGGACCGACGCGAGCGCGAAGACCGCGGGGACCGCGGGCAGGAACAGTCCGAGGAAGGACCCGAACACGACGTTGCCCACCGCCAACACGACCGCGGCGAGCGCCGTCCCGTTGACGTCGGGGGGACCGGCGTGCGACTCGTCGCCGGGGTCCTCCGGATCCCGCCGGCCGGACGCGTCCGCGTCACCGGAGGGGGTACGGGACATGGCGACGACTCCTCCCGGGGGCGGCGGGACTTCCCGCTGATCGTACGCGGGGCCCGCGCGCCCGGCGGCGTGCTCGAGCGGGTGTGTGGGGGCCGGGTGGTGTTCGCCGTCCGCGAACGGGGCCGGATCGGGCACCCGGGACACTTGAGTGCTGGCACTCGCGCATATAGAGTGCCAATAGGCATGGACCCGGTCGCGTCACCCGCGACGACGCCACCCCGGTGCCCCGCCCCCCTGAACACACCAGCCATCTACACACGGAGGATCCATCGTGGCGATCAAGCCGCTTGAGGACAAGATTCTCGTCGAGGCCACCGCTGCCGAGACCACCACGGCGTCCGGCCTCGTCATCCCGGACACCGCCAAGGAGAAGCCCCAGGAGGGCACCGTCGTCGCGGTCGGCAAGGGCCGCTTCGACGAGGACGGCGACCGCATCCCCATGGACATCAAGGAGGGGGACAAGGTCATCTACTCCAAGTACGGCGGAACCGAGATCAAGTACGAGGGCAAGGAGTACCTGATCCTCTCCTCGCGCGACGTTCTCGCGGTCATCGACTGACGTGAGTCGGTACAACCCCGCCCCGGTGGCGCCGGCCAGTGTCCGGCCCGCCGGGGCGGTGGTGTCTCACCGGTGTCGCACCGGTCCGTTACGCAGTACGACCCGTCCGTCCCGAACACCCTCTTCCTTCCAGGAGTCCCATCAATGTCCAAGTTGATAGCGTTCGACGAGGAGGCCCGTAAGGGCATGCTCGCCGGTGTCGACCAACTCGCCGACACCGTCAAGGTCACGCTCGGCCCGAAGGGTCGGCACGTCGTGTTGGCCAAGGCCTTCGGTGGCCCCACCGTCACGAACGACGGTGTCTCCATCGCCCGCGAGATCGAACTCTCCGAGCCGTTCGCGAATCTCGGTGCCCAGCTGGTCAAGAGCGTCGCCACCAAGACCAACGACGTGGCCGGTGACGGCACGACCACCGCGACGGTGCTCGCGCAGGCGCTCATCCGTGAGGGGCTGCGCAACGTGGCCGCCGGATCCAACCCGATGGCCATGGGCAAGGGCATCGAGAAGGCCTCGGCCGCCGTCGTCGAGTTCCTCAAGTCCGCCGCCACCCCGGTGTCGGGGTCCGAGGGGGTGGCGCAGGTCGCCACGGTCTCCTCCCGTGACCCCGAGGTGGGCCGGATGGTCGCCGAGGCCATGGACGCCGTGGGTGTCAACGGCGTCGTGTCCGTCGAGGAATCCCAGGGCCTGCACACCGAGGTCGCCGTGACCGAGGGCATCGCCTTCGACAAGGGCTACCTCAGCCCCTACTTCGTCACCGACCCCGACGAGCAGAAGGCCATCTACGAGGATGTCCTGGTCCTGCTGCACCGCGAGAAGATCAGCTCCCTCCCCGACCTGCTCCCGCTGCTCGAGAAGGTCGCCGAGACCGGCAAGCCGCTGCTCGTCGTGGCCGAGGACGTCGACGGCGAGGCGTTGTCGACGCTGGTCGTCAACTCGATCCGCAAGACCATCAAGGTCGTCGCGATCAAGGCCCCGTTCTTCGGCGACCGCCGCAAGGCCTTCCAGGACGATCTCGCTATCGTCCTCAAGGGTCAGGTCGTCAGCCCGGACCTGGGCATGAAGCTCTCCGACTGTGGCCTCGAGGTGCTCGGACACGCCCGCCGCGTGACCGTCTCCAAGGACGAGACGATCATCGTCGACGGTGACGGTGACCAGGCCGACGTCGACGCCCGGGTGGCGCAGCTGCGCCGCGAGGCCGAGAACACCGACTCCGACTGGGACCGCGAGAAGCTCGAGGAGCGCATCGCCAAGCTCTCCGGGGGCGTCGCGGTCATCCGCGTCGGCGCCGCCACCGAGACGGAGCTCACCGAGCGCAAGCTCCGCGTCGAGGACGCGGTCAACTCGGCCAAGGCCGCCGTCGAGGAGGGCGTGATCGCCGGTGGCGGTTCCGTGCTCGTCCAGGCCGCGGCGTCGCTCGCCCGGCTCGCCGAGGACACCACCGACGCCGACGAGGCGGTGGGGGTGAACGTCGTCCGCAAGGCGCTGGCGGCGCCACTGTTCTGGATCGCCGCCAACGCGGGCGAGGACGGCTCCGTCGTGGTGAGCAAGGTCGCCGACCTCGGTCCGAGGGACGGCTTCAACGCCGCCACCGGCGAGTACGGTGACCTCGTCTCGGCGGGCATCATCGACCCGGTGAAGGTCACCCACTCGGCCGTCGTCAACGCCTGTTCCGTCGCGCGGATGGTGCTGACCACCGAGACGGCGATCGTCGAGAAGCCCGAGCAGGAGGCGCCCGGCGGGCACTCGCACGCCGGTCACTCGCACTGATCCCGTCCCGACCGGGCCCCGGTCCCGCACCCGCGGGACCGGGGCCCGCTCGTCGTCCGGCGACCGGTGATGTCGTCTCACCCCGCTCCGAGCGGCTACGCTGGGCCCTCACCGGATGACCTCCGGCACAGGGGTCGCAGAAGTATCCTGTGCCCACGCCCCGCCGGCCGCGACGGTCCGGACGTGAGACCGCGACGGTCCGGCGCCGCACCCCGACAGAAAGGCCGTGCCCCGTAGCACACCCGTGTAACGAGAGGCCCCCCTAAATCGATGACAGGTACAGCAGACGAGTTGGAACTCGCCGTCGCCGCCGCGGTCAAAGGAGACCGTTCGGCGGCCACGCGGGTACTCGAACTCGTCCGTCCCGGGGTGGTGCGGTATTGCCGCTCCCGCGTCGGGGGTGCGGAGAGGGTCAACCTTTCTGCTGACGATGTCGCACAGGAGGTGCTGATCGCGGTGCTCTCGGCGTTGCCCGGGTACCGGGATCAGGGACGTCCCTTCATGGCCTTCGTGTACGGGATCGCCGCACACAAGGTCGCGGACGCGCACCGGGGCGCCGCACGGAACAAGTCGGATCCCGTCGAGTACCTCCCGGAGGTGCTCTCCACGGAGACGGGGCCGGAGGATCACATCCTCGACGGCGAGGTGGCCAGGGCGATGAGTCGTCTACTGGGAACCCTGCCCGAGAAGCAGAGGGAGATCATCCGACTGCGGGTGGTCGTGGGACTCTCCGCGGAGGAGACCGCGGAGATAGTGGACAGCACGGCCGGAGCCGTGCGGGTGGCCCAACACCGGGCCATGAAGCAGCTCCGGACCAGGATCGAGCAGGACGGAGAGGAGCGATGGCGATGAACGACGACGATGTCGACCCCGGCACCCGGGACGACGCCGCCTCCCTCGACGCGCACGGTCCGGATCCGGAGGCGGTGGAGCGTGACGACGAGCTCCTGCGCGTCCTCGGGGTGGGCGACCGCCCCGCCGGCTCCGACGCCCTGGCCGCGCTGCTCGCCGACTGGCGCGAGGAGGTCGACTCCGCGCCCCTGCCCGATCTGCCGGGGCAGGAGGAGATCGAGGCCGCGCTCGCGCCGAACGTCTCCCGCCTGTGGCCCCGCCGTGGCTGGGCCAGGTCGCATGAACACCACCACGGGCAGCGCCCCGCGTTGTGGCAG
>NZ_JAALEE010000321.1:5787-14485 GCF_014145265.1 Dietzia sp. CW19
ACGAGGTCTCGGACGCCAGCGAGCGCGTCGAGTTGATGAAGCGCCGCGACGCGATCAGGCGCGATCTGAGCAGGGTCACGCCCAGTTCGGTCCCGTCCCCCGCACCTGCTCCCGCGCCCGCCCCCGCCCCGGCCCCCGGTCCGGGTCAGGGCCCCGCGACGCTCGTTCCCGGGGTGCCCGTGCCGCTTCCGTCCAACCTGATCCCGCCGCCGCCCCCCGGTATGCCGGTCATCCCGCTGCCGCTGGACGGGCTGCGGATCTCGACGACGCTGCAGATCCCGATCGACACCCAGCGGATCCAGGACTTCCTGGCGCCCACCACGGGTCGGCCGCAACCGGGCGAGGTCGACGGGACGGGCCCGGCGCCGTCACCGACACGGACCACCGTGACCCAGGTCCCGACGTCGGGGCCTGCGGCCACCAGCGCTCCGGCGACCACCCAGCCCACCAACTGACCCCCTCCCCGGTGGGGCGGAACGGGGAGGTAATTGCGGACCCCCAGTGGTCGCGGACCGGTCGTGGCCGCGGCCCGGCGGGTCAGCGACGCCAGTAGAGACGACGCGGGCGCATCGTGCGCACCGCGTCGGCGTATCCGCGGCAGTAGTCCCACGAGACGTAGTCGTCCGGGATGGGGTCGAACGCGGGCTCGTGGGGCAGGAGTGAGCCGTCCTCCAGGAGCTGCATGAGGTTGGCGCGGAGCATGTCCCACTCGTGGTAGTGCTCCTCCGCGCAGTCCTCGCACTGCACGGCCACCCCCTTGACGCCGGTGGGGGCCAGGAGTTCGCGGAACTCCGCGAGATCGGCGAGGTCCTCCTCGATCGCACGGCGTTCCTCCGCGTCGAGCGGCCCGGAGGGGATGCCGTCGTCCACGGGGTCGAGCCCGGCCAGTTCCGAGGTCGGATCGTCCGGATCGCCGGCGAACGGGTCGGGCGGCATTCCGTGCCGTAGGGGATCGTTCACGCTCCCACCGTACCCGTGGGCACCACCTGGCGGGGCCGACGGTTCGAACCCGGGACCCCGGACGCACTATCCTCGGACTCCAGACCCAGACGACCCCCAGGAGGACGGCAGATGAGCGAGTCGCGAGGCCCCGTGCGCACCGGCGGCGACGATCCCACCAAGGTCGCCATGGTGGGCCTGACCTTCGACGACGTGCTGCTGCTCCCGGCCGCCTCCGAGGTGGTCCCCAGTGAGGTCGACACGAGCACCCGGCTCACCCGGGACATCACGTTGCGGGTGCCGCTCGTATCGTCCGCGATGGACACCGTCACCGAGGCCCGGATGGCCATCTCCATGGCCCGCCAGGGCGGGATCGGGGTGCTGCACCGCAACCTCTCCGTGGCCGACCAGGCGGCCCAGGTGGACACGGTCAAGCGGTCGGAGGCGGGCATGGTCACCGACCCGGTCACCTGTGCTCCCGCCAACACCCTCGCCGAGGTCGACGAGATGTGCGCCCGTTACCGGATCTCCGGCCTGCCGGTGACCGACGAGCGGGGCGAACTCGTGGGCATCATCACCAACCGGGACATGCGTTTCGAGGTGGACAAGTCGCGTCGGGTCGACGAGGTCATGACCCGCGCACCGCTCGTCGTCGCGCGGGAGGGTGTCACGGCGGAGGCCGCCCTCGGACTCCTGCGACGCCACAAGATCGAGAAGCTGCCGATCGTGGACGGCGACGGTCGCCTCACCGGGCTCATCACGGTCAAGGACTTCGTGAAGACCGAGAAGCACCCGGACGCCACCAAGGACTCCGACGGTCGACTGCGCGTGGCCGCGGCGATCGGGACCGGCGAGGACGCCTGGCAGCGCGCCGGGACCCTCACCGACGCCGGTGTGGACGTCCTCGTCGTCGACACCGCCCACGCCCACAACCGCAACGCACTCGAGATGGTCGCCCGCGTCAAGCGTGAGCTCGGCGACCGCGTCCAGGTGATCGGCGGCAACCTCGCCACCCGCGGCGCGGCCCAGGCGATGATCGATGCGGGCGCGGACGCGATCAAGGTCGGCATCGGTCCCGGCTCCATCTGCACCACCCGCGTCGTCGCGGGGGTGGGGGCCCCGCAGATCACCGCGATCCTCGAGGCCTCCGTGGCGGCCCACGCCGCGGGCGTCCCCGTGATCGCCGACGGCGGGATGCAGTACTCGGGGGACGTGGCCAAGGCGATCGCGGCCGGGGCGTCGGCGTGCATGTTCGGTTCGCTGCTCGCGGGCTGCACGGAGTCGCCCGGGGAGCTGATCTTCGTGGACGGCAAGCAGTACAAGGTCTACCGGGGGATGGGGTCGGTCGGCGCGATGCGCGGCCGGGGCAAGCCGGGGCAGGAGAAGTCGTTCTCCAAGGACCGCTACTTCCAGGACGACGTGCTGTCCGAGGAGAAGCTCGTCCCCGAGGGTATCGAGGGACGGGTGCCGTACCGCGGCGACGTCGCGCAGGTCCTGCACCAGCTCACCGGTGGACTGCGCGCGGGGATGGGGTACACGGGATCGGCCACGATCCCGGACATGAACCGCGCCCAGTTCGTCCAGATCACGGCGGCGGGGCTCAAGGAGAGCCACCCCCACGCGATCCAGATGACCGTCGAGGCCCCCAACTACAACGTCAAGGACTGAGGGCGCGTGCGCAACGTCGTGGAGATCGGAATGGGCCGTGAGGCCCGACGGATGTACGGGCTCGGCGAGGTGGACATCGTCCCCTCCCGACGCACCCGCAGCTCCAAGGAGGTGTCGACGGCCTGGCAGATCGACGCCTATCAGATGGACCTGCCCGTGATGACCCACCCGACCGACGCGGTGGTCTCACCCGAGTCGGCGGTGGAGTTCTCGAGGCTCGGTGGCCTGGCCGTCCTCAACGGAGAGGGCCTGTGGGCGCGCCACCAGGATCCGGAGGCCGCGATCGCCGAGCTGCGCGAGCTCGCTCTCGAGGACGTGACCGGCCACCGGGCCGTGGCGCGTCTCCAGGAGCTGCACCGCGCCCCGATCGACCGCGAGCTGCTCGCGGCGGCGGTCCGGCGGATCCGGGACGAGGGCGGCACGGTCGCGGTCCGGGTGTCCCCCCAGCACGCGCGCGACCTCACGCCCGGTCTGGTCGCGGCCGGGATCGACCTGCTCGTCGTCCAGGGCACCATCATCTCCGCCGAACACGTGAGCGGCGAGGACGAGCCGCTGAACCTCAAGGACTTCATCCACGAGCTCGACGTGCCGGTGATCGCCGGCGGCGTGGTGGACTACAAGACCGCCCTGCATCTCATGCGCACGGGTGCGGCCGGTGTGATCGTGGGTTACGGCGGCGTCGAGGGGGTCACCACCACGGGTTCCGTGCTCGGGATGGAGGTCCACATGGCCACCGCGATCGCCGACGCGGCGGCCGCGCGACGCGACTACCTGGACGAGACGGGGGGCCGGTACGTGCACGTACTGGCCGACGGCGACATCTACACCTCGGGTGACATCGCCCGTGCGGTGGCGTGTGGCGCCGACGCCGTGGTGTTGGGTCCGTTGCTGGCCGGGTCGTTGGAGTCCCCGGGGCGGGGTGTGTACTGGGACGCCGTGTCCGCCCATCCCAAGGTCCCCCGTGGACACGTGGCGGAGATCGACGACGAGACGGCCCTGGCGCCCCTGGCAGAGGTCCTGGAGGGGCCGACGAGCGTCCCGGACGGAACCCGGAACCTCATGGGTGGCCTCCGTCGCGCGATGGCCAAGTGCGGGTACTCGGACGTCAAGGGATTCCAGAAGGTGGACCTGTCCGTCCGCCCCTGACGCGGTGGACAAAACGGGAGCTACTGTCGGGTAGGTTCTTGGTGCTCGGGTACTGTGACCTACACCTCGACCACCAGGGAGCCCCACCATGACGACATCGACGCCGTCGCCCTCGACCACCGCCTCCACCGGGAGTCCCGACACGGACGTCCTCGTCGTCGGGTCCGGATTCGGCGGAAGCGTCACCGCTCTGCGCCTGTCGGAGAAGGGGTACCGCGTCACGGTCGTCGAGGCCGGCCGACGGTTCGAGGACTCGGACTTCCCCAAGACCTCGTGGCGGCTCAACCGGTACGTCTGGGCGCCCAAGCTGAAGCTGTTCGGTCTCCAGCGCGTGCATCTGCTGCGCGATGTGATGGTCATGGCGGGGGCGGGCGTCGGCGGTGGCTCACTCAATTACGCCAACACCCTCTACAAGCCCAACTCCCCGTTCTTCAGGGACCGGCAGTGGGGCCACATCACCGACTGGGAGGACGAGCTCACCCCGTTCTACGATCAGGGGCGCCGGATGCTCGGTGTGGTCACCAACCCCACCCATACCCATTCCGACGACGTCATGAAGGCCGTCGCACGGGACATGGGCGCCGAGGACACCTTCGTCTACACGCCGGTCGGGGTGTTCTTCGGGGAGAAGACCGGGGGAGAGGGCAAGCCCGGCGAGACCGTCCGCGACCCGTACTTCGGGGGTGTGGGGCCGGATCGGACCGCCTGTATCGAGTGCGGCGAGTGCATGACCGGCTGCCGGCACGGGGCCAAGAACACCCTGCTCAAGAACTACCTCGGCCTGGCCGAGCGGGCCGGGGCCCGGGTTCTCGACCGCACGACCGTCAGTGGCGTGCACGAGCGTGCCGACGGCACGTGGGAGGTGACGCTCGAGCGCACCGGAGCCTGGACCAGATGGGGTAAGCGCACCACCACGGTCACCGCCTCGCACGTCGTGATGGCCGCCGGAACCTGGGGCACCCAGCATCTGTTGCACTACGCCAAGGACGACGGCTCGCTGCCCCGGCTCTCGCCGGCGCTCGGGAAGCTCACCCGCACCAACTCCGAATCGATCCTCGGGGCGATGCGCCCCAATTACCTGCCGGAACAGGATTTCTCGGAGGGCGTGGCGATCACGTCGTCGTTCCATCCCCGGCCGGACACCCACATCGAGCCCGTCCGCTACGGCAAGGGTTCCAACGCCATCGCGATCCTGCAGACCCTTCTCACGGACGGGGACGGGCCGCTCCCGCGGTGGCGCACCCTGGTGAACGAGATCCGGCGCAAGCCGAGCATGTTCCTGCAGCTGTTCTACCTGCGGCGGTGGAGCCAGCGGTCGGTGATCACCCTGGTCATGCAGAACCTCGACAACTCCCTGGAGACCTCGGTCAAGCGTCGCGGGCCGTTCCGGTACGTCACCAGCAAGCAGGGCCACGGCGAGCCCAACCCGACCTGGATCCCCGCGGGCAACGAGGCCACCCGGCGGATCGCCGAGAATATCGGCGGACTGGCCGGCGGGACGTGGGGCGAGATCGCCAACATGCCGATGACCGCGCACTTCCTCGGCGGATGTGCGATCTCCGATTCGCCGGACAGTGGCGTCGTGGACCCCTACCACCGGGTGTGGAACTACCCGACGATGCACATCGTGGACGGGTCCGCGATCTCCGCGAACCTCGGGGTGAACCCCGCACTGAGCATCACCGCGCAGGCCGAGCGGGCCATGTCGCTGTGGCCCAACAAGGGCGAGGCCGACCCCCGGCCCGCACAGGGCGAGCCCTACGAGCGCGTGACCCCGGTGGCGCCCGTGTCGCCGATCGTCCCGGAGGCGGCGCCCGGCGCGCTGCATCTGCCGATCGTCGGTGTCTCTAGCGGGGGTGCTCCCGCTCGCGCGTGAGCTCGAGCAGTTCCTCGAGCCCGGCCCCGATCCCACGGGCGATCACGTCCGGGTCGGGCACGAGGTGCTCGCACGAGATCACTCCCAGGTCGAGGTGGCCGTCGATCGACACGCTGGTCACCGACAACCCCGCACCGTGGAGCAGCGGGCCGAAGGGGTGCATGTGGGTGATCCGTGCGCCGAGGAAGTAGAGCGGCTTCCGGGGCCCGGGCACGTTGGAGATGATCAGGTTGTAGATCACCGGGTGGACGTCGGCGAGTCTGAGCGCCTCGTACACCCGCATGCCCATGTCGAGGAGGCCGCGGGGGCTCATCCGGCCCCAGTTGTCCAGCAGGGCCGGTCGGATACTCCCGGCCTGCTCCTTGGCGGTCGCCGACGCGTCGACTATCCGGTGGAACCGCTCGACGGGATCGGGCACATCCGTCGCGAGGGACGCGAACATCGCCGAGACCTGGTTCGCGCCGCCGGTCGTCAGATCCGCGCGGGTGGACATGGGGACGATCGCGACCATCGACGCGTCCGGGGCGTCGCCGTGCTCCTCGAGGTAGGACCGGACCGCGCCGCCGACCACGGTGAGCAGGACGTCGTTGACCGTGCCGCCCAGGCGCGTGGTGACCTCCTTGACGGCCCGCAGGTCGAGCGTCACCGTGGCCACCGCGCGGTGCGGGGTCAGGGAGCGGTTGAACAGGGTCCGCGGCGCGGTGAACGGGGCGGGCATGGACCGTCCGCCGTCCTCCCGGCCCCGGGCCCGCTTCATCGCCCCCGGTACGGAGAGCGTCTCGGGCAGGAGGCGGAGGAGCGCCAGGGGTCGGCCGATCAGATCCCGCGCGCCCCCGGCGATGAGTTGGATGGTGTTGGCGCGGCCGACGTGGGTCCGGACCAGTGCGGGATCCTGGATGGGCGTGGAGGCGTCCGTGGCCGCGAGGGTGGCGAGCAGTTCGGCACCCAGCATGCCGTCGATGAGCGCGTGGTGGACCCGGCAGAACGCGGTGACGGTGGGGGCGGCCGGGTCGCCGCGCTCGATGATCCACACCTGCCACAGCGGGTGGGAGCGGTCCAGTGGTGTCGAGGCGAGTCGCCCGCACGTGGCCAGTAGGTCGTCCTCGCTGCCGTCCGGACCGAGCGTGATCCGGTGGACGTGACGAGTGATGTCGAAGTCGAAGTCCTCCACCCATGCCGGGTGTCCCAGGTTGAGGCGGGAGTCATGGATCCTGCGCCGGAACGGCGGGATGGCCTTGACCCGCCGGGCGAGCCCGGACCGGAGGCGCTCGAAGGAGTACCCCTCGTCGATGGTGGAGACGTCGAGGTGCACCACCCCGTTGATCACCATCATCTGCTCGTCGGTCTCGAGGTACAGGAAGCTGGCGTCGAGGCCGCTCATCCGTTCCACGGGTCACCCCTCCTCGGTCGTCGTGGACCCCGGCGGGGTCGAGACCGTCGCCCCGGCGTCCCCCGCCCCGGCCGCCGTCTCCCGGGTCAGTTCGAGCAGGCGCTCCATCGATTCCCGCAGCCCGGTGGCGATGAGTCCGGGGTCGGGCACGAGGTGCTCGCACGCGTTGATCCCCACGTCGAGCCGATCGCCGAGGGACATCGCCGTCACGGACAGCCCGGAACCGTGCATCAGCGGGCCCAGCGGGTACATGTGGGTCACCCGCGCGCCGAGGAAGTCCGGTGTCTTTCGGGGGCCGGGGAAGTTGGAGACGCTGAGGTTGTGCACCACCGGGTGCAGGTCGGCGAGGTGGAGGTCCCCGTACAGGCGCATCACCAGCGACAGGGCGCCGGACGGCGCCAGCGTGGCCACGTCCTGGATGAGGCCCGGGCGCATCCCACCCCGGGCCCGCCTCTTGCCCCGCCGCGTCCGCCGGGCCACCGCCCGCAGCCGCTCGAGCGGGTCCTGGATGTCGGTCCCCAGCGACGCGAACAGCACTGTCACCCGGTTGTTGCCCTGGGTCCCCTCGTCCCCGCGCGTCGACACGGGCACGACCGCCACGAGTGGCTTCTCGGGGAGGTCGTCGTGGAATCGCAGGTACCGACGCAGTCCGCCGCCCACCACGGTCAGGAACACGTCGTTGACCGTCACCCCGAAGGCGTTCTTGACCTCCTTCATCTCCGTCAGGTCGAGCGAGGTGCCCCGGACCGCCCGGTGCGGGGTGATCGTCGCGTTGAACCGGGTCCTCGGGGCGGTGAACGGCGCGGCGCCGGGGATCGGGGTGGTCTGCGCCGCGTCACCACCGTCCTCCACCGCCTCCGCCGCGTTCCCGCCGGACCTCCTCGTGGCCGTGGCCCTGCGCAGTCTCCACGGCAGCATCGCGGCCTCCGGGACGAGCCGGGCGAGGGTGAGTGGTCGGCGCACGGAGAAGTCCCACAGGCCGCCTGCGACCAGTCCGATCGGATTGGCCCCACCGGCGTGGACCCGCACCGGGTCGAGATCACGGGCGGACGGGGTGGTCCCGGCCCCGCCGAGCTTCCGCAGGACCGCCGCGGCGCTGGTCCCGTCGAGCAGCGCGTGGTGGGCGCGGAAGAACACGGCCACCGTGTCCGGGGTCGCCAGGCCCTCGAGGACCCACATCTCCCACAGCGGCCTCGACCGGTCGAGCGGGCGACTGCTGAGGCGGCCGCACATCTCGAACACGGCGTCGTCGTCACCGGGCGGCTCCACGTCGACGCGTCGGACGTGCCGCGTCACGTCGAGGTCGCATTCCTCGACCCATGCCGGATGCCCGAGGTTCAACACGGAGTCGTAGATCTTGCGGCGGAACGCGGGGATCTCCTTGACCCGACGGGCGAGTTCCGTCCGGAGTCGCTCGAAGCTGTACGCGGACCCCTGGTCGGAGACGTCCACCACGAGGATCCCGCCCACGACGAGCATCTGCTGCGCCGTCTCCAGGTACAGCAGGCTCGCGTCGAAGCCGGTCATCCTCTCCATCGGTGCCCTCCCGGTCGATGGTCACGGCCGAGGACGACCCCGGTCGTGATGTGATCCATTGTGAACACCCCGGGGGCGGAAGTGGCCGAGTTCGGCGGAGTGGCCACGGGGCCTAGATGTATTGACCACGCAGGTTGTGTCTC
>NZ_JAALEE010000322.1:0-1642 GCF_014145265.1 Dietzia sp. CW19
GGTCGGGCGGGTCGCGCGGGCGGGCGAGTCGCCGGGTCGGCTCAGCCGGTGCGGGCCGGCGTGAGCGGCCGCAGGGACACCGGGAGCCCGTCACCGGGGAACGGCAGCGAGTCGTTCTTCATGGGCGGGACGTAGTCCAGCGGCACCGACCACTCGAAGTGCCGGAGCAGCGCGCTGAGGACGAGCTTGGACTCCAGGTTGGCGAAGATCATGCCGAGGCACTTGTGTACCCCGCCGCCGAAGGGCTCCCAGGCGTAGCGGTGGGACTTGTCCTCGCGCCTGCCCTCGGTGAACCGCTCGGGGTCGAAGATCTCCGGGTCGGTCCAGTACTCGGGCATGTGGTGCGACAGGAGCGGCATCACCGAGACGAGCCGTCCCTTGGGGATCGCCACCCCGAGCACCTCGGTGTCCTTGACCGCCCGGCGCGCCAGCACCGGCACCGGCGGGTGCAGCCGCAGCGTCTCCTTCATCACCAGGTCCAGGTCGGTGAGACCCTCCAGCTCGGCGAGGGTCGGCGAGGGGCCCAGTTCCAGACACTGCCGCCGGCAGCGCTCCTGCCACTCCCGATCGCGCCCGAGTTCGTAGACCATCGAGGTCACGGTGCTGGTCGTGGTGTCGTGTGCGGCCATCAGCAGGAAGATCATCTGGTTGATGATGTCGTCGTCGTCGATCCCGCCGGAGGCGTCGGCCACCTGACACAGGGCAGAGAACAGGTCCTCACCGGGGTTGGCACGGCGGGCGGGCAGGTGGCGCCGGAGGAACTCCTCCAGCAGGCGCCGGCCGCGGGTCGCGCGACCCCACTTGGTGAACTGCAGGGGAGCGGTCGAGCGGATGTAACCGTTGGCGGCCTGCACGCAGTCCACGAACGCGGTGTTGACCCGCTCGATCTCCCCGGGTTCGGCGTATTCGGCGCCGCCCATGAACACCTCGGTGGCCAGATCGAGCGTGTGCGACTTGAGGGCGGGGTAGACCTCGAACGCCCAGTCAGGGGTCCAGCTCGAGATCCCGCGCTCGACCAGCGGGGCCAGGGTACGGGCGTATCCCTCGAGCCGGGGGCGGGTGAACGCCTCCTGCATGAGGTGCCGGTAGTGGTGGTGCTCGGCGAAGTCCAGCAGCATCAGCCCGCGGTCGAAGAACGGGCCGACGAGGTATCCCCAGCCGGGGCCGTTGGCGAACGCCTTGTCGGCGTTCTGCAGGGCGATCTGGCACGCGTCGGGGCCGATCAGCGCGGTCCAGGTGGCGCCGAGGAAGCTCAGTTCGGAGACCGGCCCGTGGTCGCGGTACCGGCGGGCCATCGTGGCCAGCGGATTCTCGACGTACTCGAGGGTCCCGCCCAGGATCGGCAGGTGGGAGCGGAGGGGGGCCGGGCCCGGCCGGTAGACCGGATCGCGCGGATCGCCATCGATTGACATACTGCACCTCTTTGTCGGGGTCCCTCCAGTCTGTGACCTCCCTCACGCGACTGTCAGCCGAATAGCGAAACTGGCGGTGTCGTTTCTCCCCGCGGCGGTGACAGCGCGGTGGTGACAGCGCCGAGGTGACAGCGGGGTGGTGGCAGTTGTCGTGATCAGGCTCGGGCGACGAGCGCGGCCACGTCCACGCCGTCGGGCAGTGCGCCGTACTCGGCCGAGCGCTCGTCGCC
>NZ_JAALEE010000323.1:0-2219 GCF_014145265.1 Dietzia sp. CW19
CCGCCCGCAGTCGGCGTGTCGCCCGCCGTCAGCGCGTGTGCCGCAACCACACCGCGGCGCGGGGGCCGACGGTGATGCCCGCGGAATGGGTGCGGCCGTGGTGGTGCCGCTCCTCCGCGTGGACCCCGCCCAGGTTGCCGGTTCCCGACCCCTCGTAGGCCTCGGCGTCGGTGTTGAGGATCTCCTCCCAGTACCCGGCCTCGGGCAGACCGATCCGGTAGTCGTCCAGGGTGCGGCCCGAGAAGTTCACCACGCAGGCGATCGTGTTGCCCGCGTGATCGGTACGCAGGAACGACAGCGCGTTGTGCTCCGAGTCGTTGGCGTCGATCCACGAGAACCCCGACGGGTCGTCGTCGAGCGTCCACAGCCCGGGGTTCTCCGCGTAGCGTGCGTTCATGTCCCGGACCGAGGCGAGGATGCCGCGGTGGTACTCGCCCTCCCAGCCCTCGAGGTTCTCCCAGGTGACGCCCAGTTCGTCGTTCCACTCGCCGACCTGACCGAACTCCATCCCTTGGAAGATGAGCTTCTTCCCGGGGTGCGCCCACATGTAGGCGTAGAGCCCGCGCAACCCGGCCGCGCGGTCCCACGAGGACCCCGGCATGCGCTGCCACATCGATCCCTTGCCGTGGACCACCTCGTCGTGGCTGAGCGGGAGGACGAACCGCTCGCTCCAGGCGTACATCAGGGAGAAGGTGACCTCGCCGTGGTGGTGTCCCCGGTAGACGGGGTCGAGGCCCACATAGCGCAGCGTGTCGTTCATCCACCCCATGTTCCACTTCATGGAGAACCCGAGACCGCCGGTGTCCGTGGGTGCGGTGACGCCGCCCCAGGAGGTCGACTCCTCGGCGATCATGAGGAATCCGGGGTGCTCCCGGCGCACGGTGGCGTTGACCTCCTGCAGGAACGAGATGGCCTCGAGGTTCTCTCTACCGCCGTAGCGGTTGGGGGTCCACTCGCCCTCGTTCCGCGAGTAGTCCAGGTAGAGCATCGAGGCGACGGCGTCCACGCGCAGGCCGTCGACGTGGAACTCCTCCGCCCAGTACAGGGCGTTGGCCACCAGGAAGTTGCGGACCTCGTGACGACCGAAGTCGAACACGTAGGTGCCCCAGTCGGGCTGCTCACCGCGACGGGGGTCCGCGTGCTCGTACAGCGGGGTCCCGTCGAAGCGGCCGAGGGACCACTCGTCCTTGGGGAAGTGCGCGGGCACCCAGTCCACCAGCACGCCGATGCCGCGCGAGTGCAGGTGGTCGACCACATAGCGCAGGTCGTCCGGGGTGCCGAAACGACTGGTGGGGGCGTAGTAGGAGGACACCTGGTAGCCCCATGACCCGCCGAAGGGATGCTCGGCGACGGGCATCAGCTCGACATGGGTGAAGCCGGTCTCGGTCACGTGGTCGCCCAACTGGTGGGCGAACTCGCGGTAGCCGAGTCCCGGTCTCCAGGAGCCCACGTGGACCTCGAGGACCGTCATCGGGGAGCGCGAGTGGTCGCGCGTCGCCCGGCCGGCGACCCACTCGTCGTCGTTCCACTCGTGGCCGGACGTGAACACCCTGGATCCGGTGGCGGGGGGCACCTCGGTGGCCACCGCGAGCGGATCGGCGTGGTCGACGGTCCGGCCGTCGGCGCCGCGGACGCAGTACTTGTAGACGGCGTCGTCGATCACGTCAGGTACGAACAGTTCCCACACTCCCGAGGCGCCGATCGCACGCATGGGCAGGGCGATCGGGTTCCACCCGCAGAAGTCGCCCACCACGCTGATGCCCCGGGCGTTCGGGGCCCAGACGGCGAAGGACGTCCCGGTGAGGGGCCCCCCGGGGGTGTCGTACGTGCGGACGTGCGCACCGAGGACGGTCCACAGCCGCTCGTGCCGGCCCTCGTTGATCAGGTGGAGATCCATCTCGCCGAGAGTGGGCAGGAAGCGGTACCCGTCGGCCACGATCCGCGTGTGCCCGTCCGGGTAGGTCACCCGGAACCGGTAGTCGGGGACGTCCCGCTCGGGCAACCCCGCCCCGAACATGCCGTCGCCGAGCGGTTCCATGGGCACCGTGCGCGTCCCCAGCACGATCTCCACCGAGGTGGCACCGGGCTGCATGGTCCGCACGACCGAGCCGGACCCGGTCGGGTGGGCGCCGTAGACCGAGTGCGGGTCGCGGTGGGTGCCGGAGCGGAGGGCGTCGAGCTCCTCGCGGGGGATCCCGCCCGACGGCGCGTCGGGGGCT
>NZ_JAALEE010000324.1:0-3950 GCF_014145265.1 Dietzia sp. CW19
TTGACCGGATCTGCCGGACTTCTGGCCCTGGCCGCCCTGGCTGCTCCGGTGGTGCTGGGGCTTGTCCTGTCCCTGCGCGGTCCGCTGGCCGTCGGAGCGCTGGCCGGAGCTGCGCTCGGAGCCCTGACCAGCGGAATCCGAGGTGGGCGTCACGGATCCGGCGGCCCGCCGTGCACGACGCCGCCGCGGCGGGTTAGCGCGCGGTTCGACGGGGCGTTCGGCTTCGGACACCCATCGATGCTACCGGCCGGTGTCGCGTGTTCCGTAAATCGTCGGCGTGCCGCCCGCGGATACGGTCAGGTCAGGTGTCGGCGGGTGGGCCACGGCTAGAGTCCGCGACATGAGCTCAGGATCCGCAGGCCACGCCCTGGTCCTCCGTCACCGGGCCAAGCCGGGGCGGCGGGACGAGCTGGTCGAGGTGTGGCGCCGGCACATGCCGGACGCGGTGCAGGCGAACGACGGGCACCGGGCGTACGTGTTCTGCGCGTCCCACGCCGACCCCGATGTCCTGCTGGTGTTCCAGCAGTACCGCGACGCCGCCGCGGCACAGGAGTTCCTCGGAAACCCCGCGTACCTGGCGTACCTGGAGGAGTCGGGTGACCTGTTGACCGGCCCCCCGGAGGTCGAGGCCGTGGAGCCGCTGTGGTCCAAGGTGGCCGGACCGACTCGGTAAGGTCTCCGCTGTGACAGCCCGCAACCCCCACCCAGACCCGCGCGCCTCATCGGACCGCCACGACGCGGCGGTGTTCTCCGGACTGCAGGACGGACCGGGGACCCCGCCCGACCCGGCGGAGTACGAGGCGCGGCGGGTGCGGCTCCTGGCGGGCGCCCAGACGACTCTCAACGACCACGCGGACGTGGTGGCCCCTCTCGCGGCCGCGTTCGGCGAGGCCGGCCACGAGCTCTACCTGGTCGGCGGAAGTGTGCGCGACGCCCTCCTCGGTCGACTCGGCACCGACCTGGACTTCACCACCGACGCGCGACCCGACACGGTCCGCGGCATCCTCGAGTCCTACGCGGACACCGTGTGGGACACCGGGATCGAGTTCGGCACCCTCTCGGCGGTTAAGCACGACGCCTCCGGTATCGAGCAGCAGATCGAGATCACCACGTACCGCGCGGACTCCTACGACGGGGTGACCCGGAACCCCGAGGTGGTCTTCGGCGACACCCTCGAGGGCGACCTGGTCCGCCGCGACTTCACGGTCAACGCCATGGCGGTGCGCCTGCACCCCGACGGGCGTCACGAGTTCTGCGACCCGCTCGACGGGATGGACGCTCTGCTCGCCGGGGTGCTGGACACCCCTGCCGCCCCGGAGCAGTCGTTCTCCGATGATCCGCTGCGCATGCTGCGCGCCTGTCGCTTCGTCTCCCAGCTCGGCTTCTCCCTCGCGCCGCGGGTGTTCCGGGCGATGACGGAGATGACCGCCGAGATCGACAGGATCACCGTCGAACGGGTCCGCGCCGAGCTGGACAAGACCATCCTCGGCGACTACCCGATCGACGGGATCAACATGCTGTGTGAGGCCGGACTGGCCGACCGCGTGCTCCCCGAGGTGCCGGGGATGAAGCTGGAGCGCGACGAGCACATGCAGCACAAGGACGTGTACTGGCATTCGCTCACCGTCCTCAAGCAGGCCATCGACCTGGAGCCCGAGGGGCCGGACCTGGTGCTGCGCTGGGCGGCGCTGCTGCACGACGTGGGCAAGCCCGCCACGCGTGCGGCCAAACCCGGCGGCGGTGTGACCTTCCATCACCACGAGGTGGTGGGCGCCAAGATGGTGCGCAAGCGGATGCGCGCCCTCAAGTACTCCAAACAGATGATCGAGGGCGTCTCGGGACTGGTCTTCCTCCACCTGCGCTTCCACGGGTACGGCGAGGGGCAGTGGTCCGACTCGGCCGTCCGCCGGTACGTCTCCGACGCGGGCGATCTGCTCCCCCGCCTCCATCGGCTGGTCCGGGCGGACTGCACCACCAGGAACAAGCGACGCGCGGCCAGGCTCCAGGCCAGCTACGACTCCCTGGAGCACCGCATCGCCGAGATCGAGGAGAAGGAGGACCTGGCCCGGGTCCGGCCGGATCTCGACGGCAACGAGATCATGACGCTGCTCGACCTCAAGCCCGGGCCCGACGTCGGCCGCGCCTGGGCGTTCCTCAAGGAGCTTCGCCTGGATCGTGGCCCGCTGGACCGTGACGAGGCGGAGGCCGAACTCCTCCGCTGGTGGGCCGGGCAGAACGACCGCCCGGAGAACGGCGACCCGGCGTGATCGGCGGCGCGGTCGACCGCTATCTCGCCTCGACCGCGGGCAGGGCTGTGGCGGCCTTCCTGGCGCTGCTCGGCACGATCCTCCACACGGTCGGCATCCCGGGCCTCCAGCAGCTCCCCCCGTACCGCATCGACCTGGACGTGTACCGCGTCGGCGGGCAGGTCTTCCGCGACGGAGGCGAGCTCTACGGACAGCTCCCCCGGCTGGCGGAGGGCGCCGACCTGCCCTTCACCTACCCCCCGCTGGCAGCCCAGATCTTCTCCCTGTTCACCCTCGTCCCGCTGGCGGCGGCGTCGGTCATCATCACGCTGGCCACCATCGCGGTGCTCGCCTACGTGGTGCAGCTCGTCCTCACGCGCACCTGTGATCGCCCGACCCGCGAGCTGTGGTGGATCACGGTCGCCGTGATGGCCGTGGCGCTGTGGTTCGGCCCGGTGCGGGAGACGATCGGGTTCGGTCAGGTCAACGTGTTCCTCATGGCGTTGGTGTTGGTCGACGTCATCCGCGGCCGGGGCCGCTGGTGGGGCGGGAGCCTCACCGGTCTTGCGATGGCGATCAAGCTCACCCCCGCGGTGTTCCTGCTGTACTTCGCGCTGCGTCGCGACTGGCGGGGCCTGGGGACGGCGGTCCTCGCCGCCCTGGCCTTCACCGGCATCGGACACCTGTTGACCCCGGACGATTCGGCCCGCTACTGGTCGTTCGCCATCCGGGATCCCGCCCGTATCGGCGGGTTGTCCTTCACGTCCAATCAGTCGGTCAACGGGCTCGTGCACCGCCTGGGTCTGGAGGACACGGCGGCGACGGTGGCGTGGTTCGTGGTGTCCGCCCTGGTGGGACTCGGTATCGCCTGGGTGGCGTGGCGGTTGCTGCGTCGCGGCCACGAGGTCGCCGCCGCGGTCGCGGTGGGGTTCGTCGCCCTGTTCTGCTCGCCGGTGTCCTGGGGACACCACTGGGTGTGGTCCGTGCCGGCCGTCGTGCTCACGGTGGTGTGGGCGGCACGCGCCGCCGGGAGGGACGACGACGAGCGCGGCTGGCTCGTCCTGGCCGGGTCCGGCATCGTGGTCTTCCTGACCACACCGCAGTGGTGGTTCCCCCACGACGAGGGGCGTGAGCTCGCGTGGGGGCCGATCCAGCACCTGGTGGGTGACGCCTACCTCGTCTGGGCGGTGGCCTTCCTCGTCGTCGTCGGCATCCGGGCCGCTCGGCTCGGCGACCCCGACCGGTACGGCGATCCGGACACGCCGGCGCTCCTCGTGCGCGGCGGCACCCGCTGACCGAGTCCGTCAAGGTCAGGGGCGGTTCTGTGGAGAGCGGATCGGTTGTCCACAGATTGCCGCTCGGCACTGGTCCGGCCCGGCCGTCCGCGACACCATTCCGGGCATGGACTACTTCTTCGGAGACGGCGTCGGTGAGCCGACGCAATGGCAGGGTGCGCCTGAACTCACCCTCGGGACCGGTGCCGCGGACGCGCTGTGGCTGGATTTCGACGGCGACGGGTACGCCGACGACGCACTGTGGGACTCGGACCTCGACGGGGTCGCCGACCGCGTGGTGACCGATGTGGGTACTGATGCCCAGGCGGTCTACTCGGACGCGGGCGGCCGCGGGGTGTGGAACGTCTTCGCGGGTGGGGCCGGTGCCCTGGCGGCGGGGTCCGTGGGGGCGGGCTCGCTCGGCGCGGGC
>NZ_JAALEE010000325.1:0-1795 GCF_014145265.1 Dietzia sp. CW19
TCCCGCCGACCCCGCGTGGGCCCGGAAGCCCGCGGGCAGGGGGATCGATGCGGGCGCGTCAGCGGCGTGCGGTGTCATGCCGCCCATTGTCTCCCACGGGATCGCCCGGCACATCGCGACGCCCCATCCCGCCGCTCGACGGACCCGCGCGCGGCGCCCCCGCCGCGGTCGACCTCCGTAATGTGAGTTGAATTACGTGAGAAATGCCGACGGATCGTTACGCAGCAAATATGAACGCTTTCTTGCGCGTCAATTCCGCCGATAGGCCCCTTCCCGGAAAGAGCTTGCGGTCACGGCCGTAACGCTTCCCCGGCGATTCGGGATGTACATCGCGAGTCCGAACCAAGGACTGCACTACGAGCGCGGCCCACCCGGCGCCGCGCACTGACGAAAGGGGTCCCTCATGGGTTCCATCGAAGACATCGCTTACGGTTCGCTCGGCCTCGCCGGTGAGGTCATCGGCACCGGCTCCGCCGCCGCCAACGGCCTCCTGGCCGCCGGTTCGTCCGCGGCCAACGGGTTCCTGGGCCTCCCGGAGTCGTTCCTGGACTTCGTGTTCGGGATCTTCAACAGCGCTTCCTGATCGACGGTTGACGTCGGGCCCCGAGCCCGACCTCACCTCCTCGACGCCGGCATCCGCCTTCGGACGGATGCCGGCGTCGTGCATTTCCTCGCCTCTTCCCGCCCGGACCCCTCAGCACATTCGCCGACATTCGGCTATTGAGACATAGATCACATTAAAGCGATTCGGGCGGACTTCCTGCACGAGTAAAAGAACTCCATCCGCTAAAACCCCGGAAAGACGCCCCACCGCGTGAATCCGGCCGACGGACTACGTACGGTCCGGAAGTGAGTTCTCGATGGACTGATCGAGTTCGCGAGAGCTTCACAGACCGAGCGGCGTTCCGGCGCCGCCCCCCTGACGAAAGGACCATCACATGGGTTCCGTTCCCGAGTTCATCGACGGCATCGCGACCGGCTCCTCCGCTGTCAACACCGGCTCCGACGTGGTCGACGGCGGCACCGACCTGTTCGCCGAGGTCCTCGGCTTCTTCACCGACCTCCTCGGCAACCTGGGCTCCTGAGCCGGCGCGCCTGACGGCGCGATGCCCGGGATCGGCTCCGGCCGACCCGAGCCGCCCGCGACACCGGCCTCCGCTTCGGCGGGGGCCGGTGTCCGCATTTCCGGCGCCCGCATCACCCGCCGGCGCCGGTAGCCTGGATCCCATGCAGCTCGATCTCTCCCGTGACGTCGCCGCCGACCCCGAGGCGGTCTGGGCGGTGCTGACCGACATCCCCTCAGCGCATCGCACCCTCAGCGGTGTCCTGGCGGTCGAGATCCTCACACCCGGCCCCTACCAGCCGGGACTGCGGTGGCGGGAGACGCGTCGGATGTTCGGCATGAAGTCCACCGAGGAGATGATGGTGCTCGCGGCCGAGCCGCCGAACGCCACCACGATCGTCGCCGAGAACGGCGGCACCGAGTACAAGACGGTGTTCACCATCTCCCCTCACGCCGACGGCGGCTCGACGCTGCGCATGCGCTTCGGTGCCCACACCGCCCACGCCCCCGCGGCCTCCCGCGTAGCGATGATGGTGATGGGCCGGTTCGCCGAGAGGTCGACCCGCCGAGCCATGGAACAGGACCTCGCCGATATCGCCGCCGAGGCCGAGCGCCGTGTCGGGTGATCCCGGCCGCCGCGAATACGCTTCAGCGCGGTAGCGGCTTCGCTGCCCGGTCCCACAACTCGGTCACCACCTCCACGGCCGAACGGCTCGCGTAGGCATCGGCGGC
>NZ_JAALEE010000326.1:0-5156 GCF_014145265.1 Dietzia sp. CW19
AGATCGCGGCGTCCGCGGGGACGGCGCCGACCGTCACTCGTGCCGTCCTGGGCCGGCTGCTGTCCGCGGGCGCGGCGGTCCGTGGGCCCGAAGGGTGGCGCAGATCCGGGGACGGCGGTGTCCAGCTGACGATCCCCGTGGCGTGAGGTCGCGCGGCGGCACTCACGTCGCATGGGAGGGCAGCGGGTCCGCACCGGGTCCGACCGTCACAGAATCGCCTGCAGCCCGAGGTAGAACAGCGAAGGCCCCAGGAGGCAACCGAGTCCCGTGTAGAAGGTGGCGGTCATCGCACCGTAGGGCACCAGCCGCTCGTCGGTGGCCGCGAGGCCGCCCGCCACGCCCGACGTGGTTCCCATCATCCCGCCGTACACCATTGCCGACTTCGCGTTGTTCAGTCTGATCAGCGGCGCGATCAACGGGGTGGCGACCATCACCAGCACCGCCTTGATCAGTCCGGCGGCGACCGAGAGCGCGATGACCTCCGAGGAGGCCCCCACCGCCGTGCCGGTGACCGGTCCGACGATGTAGGTGGCGGCGCCGGCCCCGATGGTCGCGAGTGACTCGGGGTCGGTGTAGCCGAATCCCCAGGCCAGCGCGGCGCCCACGAAGAACGACACCCACACGCCGGCGACGAGTGCGACCACTCCGGCTAGACCGGCTTTGCGGATCTCGCGCAGGTCCACTCCGAACGCGGTGGAGACGATGGCGAAATCGCGGATCATCGCGCCGCCCATGAGGCCGAGTCCTGCGAAGAGGGCGATATCTGCGACACCCTTCTCGCCGCCCGTGTGCTGCCCGGCCCAGTACGCCAGGGCGAGACCGACGATGATCGCGATCGCCGAGCCGTGCAGCATTCCTCGGGTGAGCTTTCTCGACAGCCAACCGGACACCAGGATCGTCACACCGACCAGGGCGAACGCGACCAGTAGGCCGTTGGCCTCGAGAACTTCGATGACGGTGTCCATGTCAGATCTCCTGAGCTGCGGCGTCGGGGTCGGCTAGCGGTGGCAGGGGCGCGGACGTCGGCCCGATCTTGGCGATCAGCGGCACGAGGCCCGCGCCGACGAGCATCGCAGCGAGGCCGGCGGCGACCGCGGCGGCGCCGCCGGACACCGCTGCGGAGACGTTCTGCACCGAGGCCATCGCGACGACCACGGGGATGTACATCGCGCTCCAGAACAGGACGCCCTGTTCTGATGGTCGGGGAAGCCTCCCCTTCCGCCGCATGACGTCGGTGACGACGATGAGCAACAGCATCGCGAAGCCGACGCCGCCGACCTTCGCGTCGACACCGAGCAGCTCACCGAGTAACTGTCCGATCACTGCGCCCGCGAGGGTGCACCCCGCGAGAATCGCCACTCCGTAGGTGACCATGACTTCCCCCCCAGTCCGGCCGTCAGGCGCCGTTGTCGGTGAACAGGCCGGCGTACCGCTTGCGCAGTTCGGCCTTCTGGACTTTGCCCATCACGTTCCGGGGCAGCGCGTCGACGACGCAGACCGCCCTGGGTTGCTTGAATCGCGCCAGCTGATCCGCCACGGCCCCGATCAGGGCGGCCTCATCGGGCATGTGCCCCGGCGCGGCGACCACCACGGCGACGACGGTTTCGCCCAGGTCGGGATGGGGCACCCCGATCACCGCGGACTCGGCCACGGCGGGCTGCGCGTCGAGCAGCTCCTCGATCTCGACCGGGTACACGTTGAACCCGCCCGAGATCACCATGTCCTTGTCGCGGCCGACGATGCTGAGATAGCCGTCATCGTCGAACCGTCCGACATCGCCTGTGCGGAAGTAGCCGTCGTCGCAGAACTCCGCCGCCGTCTTCTCCGGCATGTTCCAGTACCCGGCGAAGACGTTGGGCCCGCGCACCTCGATCCCACCGACCTCGCCTGCGGTGAGCGGCGCCCCGGTCTCCCTGTCGGTGACTCGGACCTCTATCCCGGGCAGAGGTAGGCCCACGGTGCCGGGCCGTCGCTCGCCGTCGTATGGGTTCGAGGTGATCATGCCCGTCTCGGTCATCCCGTAGCGCTCCAGGATCCGGTGGCCGGAACACTCCTCGAACGCCACGTGGTCGGCGGCGAGGAGCGGAGCGGATCCGGAGACGAAGAGCCGCATCCCCGCGCTGAGTCCGGGGGTGACCCGGGCGTCGGCGGCGAGCCTTGTGTAGAACGTGGGCACCCCCATCAGCACCGTCGAGTGCGGGATCAGGTCGACAATGGCGTCCGCATCGAACTTGGACAGGTAGTGCATGCGCGCGCCGGTGGTGAGGGTCAGATTCGCGGCGACGAACAGGCCGTGGATGTGGAAGATCGGGAGCGCGTGGATCAGCCGGTCCTCGGCCGTGTACCGCCAGAACTCGCGGAGAGCGTCGCAGTTCGACGCCAGGTTGCCGTGGGTGAGTACCGCACCCTTGGACCGGCCGGTGGTACCCGAGGTGTACAGAATCGAGGCCGGGGCGTCGGCTTCCGCCGGATGGACGTCCAGGTCGGGCTCCCGGGACCCGAGCACACTGCCGTCGCCCGCGGCGCCGAGCGTCTCGACCACCGTGGAGGTCGGCGTCCGTTCCCGGAACTCCGCCTCGCGAGCGGGTGTGCAGACAAGAACGCGCGGCGTCGCGTCGCCGAGGAAGTAGTCGACCTCGCGGCCGGTGTACGCGGTGTTGAGGGGCAGGAATACGCCGCCCACCTGCAGGGTCGCCAGATAGAGGGCAATCGCCTCGGGTGACTTGTCCACCTGCATGGCCACCCGATCGCCGGGCTGAACGCCGTCCGCTCGTAGCCGAGCAGCGATGCGGTGCACGAGCTCGGCGGTGTCGCGGTAGCTGAGCGTGGTCCCGTCGGGGAGGTCGAACAGGACGGCGTCGGGCCGCCGCCGGGCGTGGCCGAGGAACGAGTCCAGGACCGATTCGAACGTGCTCACGGGTGGGACTTCCTTTCATTGGGCGGGGATGCCGGGTGGCAACTCCCGGGGTGGGACGTGAGGAGGTCGGAGACCGCGTCGCTCAGGGCGACGGTGCCGTGCCGCACGAATCCTTCATGCCGACGTTCGAGTTCGGCCGGCTCGTAGCGGTAGTTGATCATCGCTCCGTATGACTGGCTGATTCCGTTGACGGAGGGGTCTGCGGGCCAGTTGAGTCGCCAGGCCTCGGCGCCGTTACTGAGGTGGAACCGGGCCACCCGGTCGAGTGGCCGGCCGCTGTCGTCCTTGGCCATAGAGATGTATCTCGCCGCGGCCGCCACCACGTGCGGGCGCAACGCGTCGACCTCCGCCGAGCCACCCCGGTGCTGCTCGGGCGACAGGTCAAGGCCCGTGAGGCGATGCCGGAGCTCGCGGAGGTGGGGCGCCTCCTGGGCGTCGAGCCAGCGCCGGAATCCGGGAATGGGCGACAGGGTGACGAAGGTGCTCAGATGGGGGAGAGCAGCTCCCACGTCGTCGATGACCTGCTTGATGAGCAGGCTGCCGAGCGACACTCCGGCCAGCCCGTCGAGGCAGTTGCTGATCGAGTAGAGCACCGCGGAGTCGGCCTCCGCCGCGGCGAGCGCGGGGCCGGGGCGCAGAATCGGCGTGATATCTGCAGCGACGCCTCGGGTGAGGGCGACCTCGACGAAGATCAGCGGCCGGATGCCGGTGGCCGGATGGAAGAACGCGTACATCCGCCGATCTCCCGGCTGCAATCGGCGACGGAGCTCGTCGAGCCCGGCCATGGGGTGCACCTGTTCGTAGCGGATCAGGTGATCGAGCAGTTCTCCGGGGGACTCCCACGTGACCTCCTCCATGCGGAGGAATCCGCGGTTGAACCACGAGCCGAGCAGGTGGTGCAGGTCGTGGTCGAGTGCTCGTAGGTGCGGATGATCGGGCAGTAGGGCCCGCAGGTCCGACCGCAGTTCGGTGAGTGCATGTGTTGCACCGGGTGCGTGGTTGATTCGGCGAAAGAGCCGCTGCCGGAGCGGCTCAGTCGCGTCGACGAGCTCGATCTCGGCGGCCGCGGCCCGCGCCTTGTCGGGCCCGGTCGCGCTCCAGGCCGCGTACGCCGAGTCGACACGTCGCGGGTCGACGCCGTAGGCCTCGACCAGGTGGGTGAAGAACTCGGCGCGACGGTCCGCTGGGAGGTCACGGTAGGCCCGCAGCAGGCCGTCCCCGACGTTCCGCATCGAGGCCTCTCCGATATCGCTCATGAGCTCTGTGCAGGACTCGATCAGTCTCGCGAGTGTGGTCACAGCGTTCTCCTCAACGGCATTCGGTCTGGTCCTGGCGGAGCTGGAGGGTATGGCGGCCCGCCTCGCCGCACGCCGGATCCAGCCGGAGTCGGTGCATGCCATGGAGATCGCTCTCACCGAATGCGAGGAGCAGGCGGTTGCAGCGGATGCGGACGGCTACTACTACGCGAACGCGCGCTTCCACGGGGTGATCTACGAGTCGTGCGGCAACGAGTACCTCACCCGGCAATCATTCGACCTGAAGAAGGTGCTGCAGCCCTACCGGCGACTCCAGTTGCGGGTGCCGGACCGGATGCGGCGCTCACTCGCCGAGCACCGGACAATCGCTGACGCCATCGTGGCCGGCCAGCAGGACACGGCGGAGAACGCCGCCCGGGAGCATGTCTTGGTCCAGGTACACGAGTTCAGCGAGCTCGTGCGCACCTGGCGCACTATCGCCTCGAACTGACCCCGCCCGGGGCTCTCGGAGGGTGCCGATCGACAGGCGAAGGCTGGGCAGCACCACGAGCAGTCGACGCCGACGCCAGTAAGCGGGCGCCCCTTGCGCCTTGTGGTGACACAAGTGACAATCGGTACCCATGGGACGCAAGAGTGAATCGGTCGCGCGCGGCCGCACTCTTACGGGTCCGCTCGAGGACGTGGTCGACGACTACGTTCGGGACCTCAGTACGGGCCACTCGCGCTCGGAGGCCACCGCTCGCTCGTACCGCTCCGACGTCCGGGCGCTTCTCGCGCATCTGGGAGCGGACGGCGACGGGCCGGACACGGTGACTGATCTCGCCGCGGCGCTCACCCTGCCGGCGCTCAGGGGTTGGCTGGCCGCCCAGGTCGGCGCCGGCGCGGCCCGGTCGACCATCGCCCGGCGCGTGGCGGCCGCCCGGTCGTTCAGCACGTGGGCCTGTCGCCGAGGTGTGCTCCCCACTGACGTGGCGGCCCGGTTG
>NZ_JAALEE010000327.1:0-6967 GCF_014145265.1 Dietzia sp. CW19
GCCCTCGTGCGTCCCGCCCGGGTGCGCCCCGCTCAGCCCCGCCAGGGCGCGATCGGGTTGCCCTGCCAGCGGGTGCCCGGGGGGATACGGTCGCCGCGCATGACGAGCGACGCCGGGCCCACGGTGGAGCCGTCGCCGATCGAGGACGCCGGGAGGGTCACACAGTGGCAGCCCAGGGTCGCGCCGTCGGCCATGTCCACCCGGTCGATCTGCATGATGCGGTCGTGGAACAGGTGGGTCTGCACCACGCAGCCGCGGTTGACGGTGACGGCATCGCCCAGGGAGACCAGGTCGGCCTCGGGGAGCCAGTAGGACTCGCACCACACACCCCGGCCGATGCGCGACCCGAGCAGCCGCAGCATGACGGTGAGGATCGGGGTGCCGGAGGCGGGGCGGGCCATCCAGGGCGCGGCCAGGAGTTCGACGAACGAGTCGGCGACCTCGTTGCGCCACACGAAGGAGGACCACAGGGGCTGTTCGCCCGCGCGGATCCTGCCCACCAGGAGCCACTTGGCCAGCACCGAGACGAACAGGGCCACGAGTCCGGCGTACGCGAGGGTGACCCCGGAGGCCAGCGCCGCGACGCCGAAGCCCCATTCCCGGTGGATCTCCTGCATCACGACCAGGACGCTGACCAGCAGCAGGAACGAGAGCCACACGGGGACCAGGCGCAGGGTCTCCCAGGCGCCGCGGGCCACCTTGAGGCGCCGGGGCGGCTGGTAGGTGCGCACATCGCTCTCGCCGTCGGTCACGGCCCTGGGCAATTTCTGCGGCGGTGAACCGAGCCACGAGGTGCCCTTCTTGGCCTTCTGCGGCGCGGAGGACAGCACGGCGACCAGCCCGCGCGCGGGGACCTTGCGGCCGGCGGACGCGATTCCGGAGTTGCCCAGGAACGCGCGTTTGCCGACCTGCGCCTGCTCCAACCGCATCCAGCCCGATCCCAGTTCGTACGGCGCGACCATCGTGTCGTCGGCGAGGAACGCCCCGTCCCGGACGGTGGTGAGCGAGGGGATGAGCAGGACGGTCGAGGCCTCCACGTCCTTGCCGATCCGCGCGCCCAGCGCCCGGAGCCACATCGGGGTGAGCATCGAGGCGTAGAGCGGGTACAGCCAGTTCCGCGAGGCGTCCATGATGCGCTCGCTGCACCAGGCCTGCCACGCGATGCGCGAGTGAACCGGGTGGAACCCCTCCTCGAGGCCCACCGAGAGCGCACGGACCGACACCAGCGTGAGCGCGGCGAACAACGCGAGCGCGAGCAGCGTCCCGGGGACCGACCACAGGGTGGTACTCAGGAACAGCTGGCCGGGGGTCGTGGCGTCCCGCGCCCCCCAGGCCACCACCGCGAGTCCGGCGGCCAGGGCGAGTAGCGGCATCGCGCCGAGGGCCACCGCCGAGAGCTGGTAGATCACGCTCCACACGCGACTGCGGGGTGCGGGTTCGGCCGGCCAGCTCGAGCCCCGCTTGCCCCGCTTGAGGGCGGGTGAGCCCGCGTAGCGCTTCCCGGCCTTGACGGTGCCCACCACGGCGGACCCGATCTCCACGTGCGCGCCGCTGCCGACCACCGCGCCGGGCAGCAGTGTGGACCGGGCTCCCACCACCGCGTTCTCGCCGATCGCCACGGCTCCGATGTGCAGGACGTCGCCGTCGATCCAGTGCCCGGCCAGGTCGACCTCGGGCTCGATGGAGGCTCCGTCGCCCACGGTCAGCAGCCCGGTGACGGGGGGCAGGGTGTGCATGTCCACGCCGTGGCCGATCGACGCGCCGAGAAGCCGCGCGAACGGTGTGAGCCAGCCGGCGCCCTCGAGGTTGGCGACGCCGGAGGCCTCGACCAGCCGTTCGGCCGCCCAGAGGCGAAGGTGGACCGAGCCGCCCCGCGGATAGGTGCCCGGGGTGACCCCGGCCATGAGGACCCGGCAGAGGAGCCCCGTCACCACCGTGCGGCCCGCGGGCAACAGCAGCAACACCGCGAGGATCCCGAGCACCCACCACGAGACCGGGCGCGCCCAGGGGATTCCCACGGAGGCGGCGACGTTGTTGGCGATCCCCAGCCAGGTGAGCCACTGCAGCCCCGTGACCGTCAGCAGCGGGAGGGTCGCCAGGACCTGCACCACCTGCGCACCGCGGCCGACCGGTCTGACGTGTCGCGGTTCCACCGTGGCCACCGGCTCGAGCTCGTCGAGGTATCCCGCGAAGTCGCCCAGGCGCGGGCGGTCGTAGATGTCCCCCACGGTGACGCCGGGGAAGCGCTCCCGGACCGCCACCACCACGTGGGCGGCGGCGAGCGAGCCCCCTCCCAGTGCGAAGAAGTCCTCGTCCACCCCGGAGACGTCGGCACCGAGGGCCGAGGACCACAGTTCGGCCACCCACGCGTCGGTGCCGTCCAGCTCGGTCTCGGCGGCCGAGGTCTGTGCGAGGGGCCACGGCAGGGCCGCGCGGTCGACCTTCCCCGAGGTGCGGGTGGGCAACTCGTCGACGAGGGTCAGCCGGGGGACCACACCCGCCGGCAGGCGGTCGCGCAGGATCCCGGCGGCGTCGGCGAGGTCGAAGCCCACGGGGTCGTCGGCCACGAGATAGGCCACCAGCACGGACTGGCCCGCGTCGGTCTTCTTGACCGCGGCGGCTCCCGCGCTCACGCCGGGCAGGGCGGACACGGCGGTGTCGACCTCACCCAGCTCGAGACGGCGTCCACCGATCTTGACCTGGTCGTCCACGCGGCCGGTGAAGTACAGGCCGTCGGCCTCGAGGCGCACGACGTCGCCGGACCGGTAGGCGCGCTCCCACCCGAGGGTCTCCATGGGCGCGTACTTCTCGGCGTCCTTGTCCGGGTCGAGGTATCGGGCCAGTCCGACGCCACCGATCACCAGCTCGCCGGACTCGCCGTAGCCGACAGGCAGTCCCGTGGCGTCGACCACGGCCAGGTCCCATCCGTCCAGCGGCAGGCCGATCGAGACCTCACCCCTGCCGTCCAGCTGCGCCGCGCACGCCACCACGGTGGCCTCGGTCGGCCCGTAGGTGTTCCAGACCTCCCGGCCGTCTCCCGCGAGTCGCGCGGCGAGCTCGGGCGGGCAGGCCTCGCCGCCGAGGATCACCAGGCGGATGTCGGCGAGCATCTCCTCCGGCCATATCGAGGCCAGGGTCGGGACGGTGGAGATCACCGTGATCCCGCGGTCGCGCAGCCACGGGCCCAGGTCGAGCCCGGACTTGACGATCGACCGGGGCGCGGGCACCAGGCACGCCCCGTGTGCCCAGGCCAACCACATCTCCTCGCAGGAGGCGTCGAACGCCACGGACAACCCCGCCAGCACCCGGTCGCCCGGGCCGAGCGGGGCGCCGGTGAGGAAGATCCGCGATTCGGCGTCCACGAACGCGGCCGCGCTGCGGTGGGTCACCGCCACACCCTTCGGCAGGCCGGTGGTGCCGGAGGTGAAGATGATCCAGCAGTCGTCGTCGACGGTGGGGGCCCGGTGTCGCGACGGGTCGGCCGGACGTCCGGGGTCGGTGACCCGCATCCCCTGGGCGGTGTAGACGGCCGCCACCTGCGCCTGCCCGAACACCAGCTCGGCGCGGTCGGCCGGATCGTCCACGTCCACGGGGACGTACGCCGCCCCGGCGGCGAGGGTCGACAGGATCGCCAGGTACAACTCGACGCCGCCGGAGGGCATGTGGATGCCCACCCGGTCGCCCGCCCCGACCCCCTGCTGCTGCATCCAGCGTGCCGAGGTGTGGATCTCCTCCCACACCTCGCGGTAGCTCAACACGCGCGCTCCGTCGTCGAGGCACGGGGCGTCCGGGTGACCCTGGGCCGCGGAGCCCAGAACGTCCAGCAATGTCCGGGGGCTCGGGGCCTGTGAGCTGCGAAGATACTGCTCAGGGATGGTGTGCACGTGCGGATGGTATCCCGGTCGGGTGAACTTCCCCCCACAGCGTGGGTGGAACTGGTTCTATTAACTCATGTCAGAATCTCTCCAGGGCAAGACCGTCGTGATCGTGGGAGCGGGGCCCGGTTTCGGGCGGACCCTCGCCCTGCGGGCAGCCGAACAGGGGGCGACCGTCGTCGTGGCCGCCCGCACCGCCTCCCGGCTCGACGGGATCGTCGACGAGGTCCGTGCCGCCGGTGGCACCGCGATCGCCGCCGCGGTGGACGCCACGGAGGCCGACTCCGTGCGGGCGTTGCGCGAGACCGTCGCCCAGCACACCGATGCGGTCCACGGCCTGGTCTACAGCGCGTTCGCCGTACCCAGCATGAAGCCGCTGGCCCAGACCGACCACGAGCAGATCTCGCGGGGGATCGACCTCTCGGTCCTCGGCGCGCTCCGCACCACCCAGGAGTTCACCCCGTTGCTCGAGGCGGGCGCGGAGACCCCGGACGCGGAGCAGATCGACGCCGCGCCCGCGAGCAGCTCCGTGGTGATGATGGCCTCGGCCGTCATCCATCATTCCCGCGAGCGCTACGCCGGCTACAAGATCGCCAAGACGGCCCTCGTCGCGCTGGGGCATTCCCTGGCCACAGAGCTCGGACCGCGTGGGATCCGCGTCAACACCGTGGCGCCCGGGTACATCTACGGCGAGACCCTCAAGGGGTACTTCGAACACCTGGCGGGCAAGTACGGCGGGACCGTGGAGGACGTCTACGCCCACACCGCCGAGAAGATGGACCTGCGCCGCCTGCCCGGCGAGCGCGAGATCGTCGACCCGGTGGTGTTCCTGCTCTCGGACGCCGCGTCGGCGATCACCGGCCAGACCCTCACCGTGGACTGCGGCGAGTTCCACACCTGAGGCGAGTTCCACACCTGAGTCCGCGCCCGCTCCCGCGTCCCCACCCCGAGGCGCGGTTCAAGTTCGGATTCGGGGTCCGTCCCGGATGTGGTGGACGCTGCGGGGGAGGAGACTGGAGGTCATCGGGGAGAGGTCCCCGGCCACCAATTTCCGACGACGACGAGGTGACACGTCATGACCTACCCTTCAGACTCCCAGCCCAGGCGACTGACCAGGTCCGAGGACCGCTGGATCGGGGGCGTGTGCGGCGGACTGGCCGACTACTTCGGGCTGGACCCGGTGTTGGTCCGCGTCCTGTTCGTGGCCTCGCTGCTGCTGCCCGGGCCGCAGGTGCTGCTCTACGTGATCCTGTGGTTCGTCATGCCTGACGCCCGCGCCTGAGGAGGCCATGGCAGGCTGAGCGCATGAGCACTCCAGACACCTCGGCCGCGCCCGGTCAGTACTCCTCCGTCCGCATCGAGAAGGGGGTCCGGGACCCGTTCGTCGCGCAGGTGACGCTGATCGGGCCCGGCCCCCACAACGGTATGGGGCCCGACTTCTGGGCGGAGATGCCCCGTGTGATGGCGGAACTCGACGCCGATCCGGAGGTCCGCGCCGCCGTCATCGCCGGTGAGGGCCGGAACTTCTCCTACGGGTTGGATCTGATGGCGATGATGCCGCAGTTCATGGACTTCCTGCCCCAGGACAAGACCCCGGACGCCTCTCGTAACGAGCGGATCCTGGACTTCGTGGAGAACATGCGCCGCGCCATCGACTCGGTGGCGTCGGCCAAGACCCCGACTGTCGCGGCGGTCCAGGGCCGCTGCATCGGGGGCGCCGTGGACCTGATCTCCGCGTGCGACGTCCGCCACGGTGCCGCCGATTCCTCCTACTCGATCCGCGAGGTCAAGGTGGGGATCGTGGCCGACATGGGGTCGCTCGCGCGGCTGCCCCACATCATCGGCCAGGGGCTGACCCGGGAGCTCGCCCTGACCGGACGGGACATCGGCGCGGAGACCGCCCTGCGCTACGGGCTGGTCACCCACGTGGCCGAGGACGCCGCCGGCGTGTTGGACTCGGCGCACGCCACCGCCGCCGAGATCGCGGGCAACCCCCCGCTCGTCGTCCGCGGGACCCGCGAGGTGTTGAACCGCGGCATCGAGGGACAGATCTACGAGAACAACCGCTACGTGGCCACGTGGAACGCGGGCTTCCTCGCCTCCGCCGACATGATGGAGGCCATCTCGGCGACGCTGGAGAAGCGCGAGGCCAGGTTCACCGGCCGCTGAGCCCCGGCGCAGACCGCCCGGCACACCCGGCCTCCTGCATCGACAAGAGCGTTCCGCACACCCGCCTCTCGAGCGATGTGTGCGGAACGCTCTTCGCGTGGCCGTGGGACGGGGTGCGGCGGGCCGGGGTCAGCCGCGGTTGGGCTCGGCCTTCTCCTCGGGATGCGTGCCGTAGTTCTCGATCCCCTCGGCCACGAGCTTCTCGCCGTGGGCCTTGTCCCGCCACTCGCCGGGGGTGACGTGCTTGCCCGGCTCGAGGTCCTTGTAGTGGAGGAAGAAGTGCTCGATCGCCTTGAGCTCGTACTCCGGGACGTCGTTCACGTCCTGGATGTGCTCCCACCGCGGGTCCAGGGCCGGCACGCACAGCAGCTTGTCGTCGCCGCCGGCCTCGTCCGACATCGTGTAGACGCCCACGACGCGGGAGTTGACGATCACGCCGGGGTACACCGACTCGTCGAGCAGGACCAGCGCGTCGCACGGGTCGCCGTCGTCGGCCAGGGTGTGGTCGATGTAGCCGTAGTCGGCCGGGTAGCCCATCGAGGTGAACAGGAACCGGTCGAGGTAGATCTTCCCGGTCTCGTGGTGGATCTCGTACTTGTTGCGCGAGCCCTTGGGGATCTCGATGGTCACTTCGACGGACACTGGCGTACCTCGCTGATCGGCGTTCTCGGGACCCCGGACGCGCGCCCGGGAATTCGCGTCGAGTGTAGTAGGCCGGTGCGGCACCGGGGGCGCTCGTCGTCAGGTCGCCCGCTAGCGTGGGTGGTTGATGGCCGCTGCCCGGTCGGGTGCGGGGTGAGGCGAGTCCGGGAGGGTGGGGGTCGGTGACCGAACGGCGCGTGTGGCGGGGGCGGGGCCCGGCGTGGCGGATCGGGGTCGTCCTCGTCACCGTCGCGCTGCTGGTGGCGGGCCTCGTGGTGGCG
>NZ_JAALEE010000328.1:0-3119 GCF_014145265.1 Dietzia sp. CW19
CTCCCGCATGACCCGCCCGGCCACCCGCCCGGTCACCCGCCCCGAGGCCGGTGCGCGACGATGATGTCGTGATGATCGACGTCGACGTGGTGGTGATCGGTGCGGGGCAGGCCGGACTGACCGCCGGGTACCACCTGCAGCGCCGGGGCTTCGTCCCCGCCGACCGGTCCACCGCCGGCGATCGGACCTACGTCATGCTCGACGGCGAGGACGGCCCCGGCGGGGCGTGGCGGCACCGGTGGGAGTCGCTCACCATGAGCACCGTCAACGGGATCTTCGGGCTCCCGGGCGTCCCGGTGCCCGAGGTGGATCCCGCACTGCCCAGCCGGGAGGTGTTGCCCGCCTACTTCGCCGACTACGAGGAGCGGTTCTCGCTGGGGGTCAGGCGACCGGTGTGGGTGCGGCAGGTGCGCCGCACCCCGGACCGGCGGGACGGCACGGGAGACGGCCGCCTCGTCGTCGTCACCACCCGGTCCGACGGGGCCGGTGACGACGACGAGGTGTGGCACGCGCGGTTCGTCATCAACGCCACGGGGACGTGGACGCGACCCTTCTGGCCGCACTACCCCGGCCGCGAGGACTTCCGCGGGCGACACGTCCACGTCCACGACTACGTCCGGGCCGAGGAGTTCGCCGGGCAGCGCGTGGTGGTCGTGGGCTCGGGGATCTCGGCGACCCAACTGCTCGAGGCGATCTCGCGCGTGGCCGACACCTTCTGGGTGACCCGACGGGAGATCGAGTGGGCCACGGGACCGCCCCCGGAGAACTTCTCGGCCGCCATCTCCGCGGTCGCCGAGCGCACGGCCATGGGGCTGGCGCCGGAGAGCGTGATCCGGGTGACCGGCATGTACCGCACCCCGTGGATCGATCGCGCGGAGGCCCGCGGGGCGCTCGTCCGACACCCGATGTTCACCCGGATCGAGCCCGACGGGGTGCGGATGCCGGACGGGACGCTCGAACCCGCCGACGCGATCCTGTGGGCCACCGGGTTCCGGCCCGCCGTCTCCCACCTGGCGCCGCTCGGTCTGCGCACCCCGGCCGGGGGGATCCGTGTGGTCGACGGACGGGCGCTCGACGAGCCGCAGCTGTTCCTGATCGGCTACGGCCCGTCCCAGTCGACCGTGGGGGCCAACCGGGCGGGCCGTGACGCCGTCCGTGCGATCACGACCGAAATCTGAAGAGCCGTGATCAGAGCGTCCGGGAGATCAGTTCCTTCATGATCTCGTTGGTCCCGCCGTAGATCTTCTGCACGCGGGCGGAGGCGTACATCCGCGCGATCGGGTACTCGGTCATGAAGCCGTAGCCGCCGAAGACCTGCAGGCAGCGGTCGATGATCTCGCACTGCTTGTCGGTGCAGAAGTACTTGGCCATGGACGCCGTGGCCGGGTCCAGCTTGCCCTCCAGGTGCAGGGTGATGCAGTGGTCCAGGAGGGTGCGCGCGGCCAGGGCCTCGGTCTTGCACTCGGCCAGCTCGAAGCGGAGGTTCTGGAACTTCAGGATGGGCTTGCCGAACGCCTCGCGCTCCTTGGCGTAGTCGATCGCGAGCCGGACCGCGGTCTCGGCCGCCGCCACGGCGGTGACGGCGATGATGAGCCGCTCCTGGGGCAACTGCTGCATGAGCTGGATGAAGCCCTGGCCCTCACCCTCCTCGCCGCCGAGGATGTTGGCGGCGGGGATCCGCATGTCGTCGAAGAACAGCTCCATCGTGTCCTGGTACTTCAGACCGATCTTGTCGAGCTTGCGACCGCGGTCGAAACCCGGCAGGTCGGTGGTCTCGGCGAGGAGCAGGGACAACCCCTGGGCGCCCTCGCCGCCGGTGCGGGCCACGATGATCAGCAGGTCGCAGTGCATGCCGTTCGAGATGAACGTCTTGGCGCCGTTGACCACCAGGTCGTCGCCGTCCCGGACCGCCGTGGTGCGCAGCGCCTGGAGGTCGGACCCCGCTCCGGGCTCGGTCATGGCGATCGCCCCCACCATCTCGCCGGTGGCGAGCTTGGGCAGGAAGCGGGTCTTCTGCTCCTCCGTTCCGTACTGGAGCAGGTAGTGGGCCACGATCGTGCTGTGGACCGAGTTGCCCCAGCCGTCGTCGAGCGCGCGGGTCTGCTCCTCGGCGATGACCGTCTCGTGCGCGAACGTGCCCCCGCCGCCGCCGTACTCCTCGGGGATGGAGATGCACAGCAGGCCCGCATCGCCGGCCTTGTTCCAGAACCCGCGGTCCACGGCGCCCTCGGCGGCCCACCGCTCGAGGTTCGGCGCGGTCTCCTTGTCCAGGAACGCACGCGTGTGGGCGCGGAGGGCGTCCAGGTCGTCGGTCATCCACGGGGAGCGGTAGGGGGCGGTCTCGAACACGGGGAGTCTCCAGGGGTCGGTCGCGTGGGCCCGGGCGGCCCCGCTCGACCACCACAATACGAGTGCATGCTTTGCTATGCAATCGTATTGTCGCGGTATCGTCTCAGGCATCGACCGAACGCAGACGCCGTTCGAGGGCGGGGAAGGGGTGGGGCGCATGGCCGGAACCACTGCCGACCGGGGCGTGGCCGCGGACGGGGACCTCACGGCGCGGGCGCGGATCCGCTACGCCGCACTGGCCCTGTACGCCGAGTACGGCGAGGACAGGGTCTCGATGCGCCGGGTGGCCGCCGAGGTCGGGGTGACGATCGGACTGATCCAGCACCACTTCGGCACCAAGGACGGCCTGCGCCGCGCCGTGGACGATCTCGTGGTGGAGCGGGTGGTCGGGGCGTTGTCGACGGTGGAGCACACCGGGACGGCCGCGGAGGTGGTGGAGGCCCGGAACGTCGCCGTCCGCGAGATGCTCCGGCAGAACCCGCAGCTCGTGAGCTACCTCAACCGGGCCCTGCTGGAGCCCGACGGCCGCGGGGCCCCGCTGCTGGAGGCGATCGTCGACCTCACCACCAGGGAGGTCGAGGGGCTGCGGCGCGGGGGTCTCGCCTCCACGCGGACCTCGGACAAGGTCCAGGTGGTCCGGACGCTCGTCGACCAGGTGGGGGAGTTGTTCCTCCGGCCCGTGGTCGAGGCCATCTGGGCGCATATCGGTGGCGACCCGGGCGAGTGCCCCTCGATCAGGATCACGGTCGAGGGGCACTGAGGTCGAGGGG
>NZ_JAALEE010000329.1:0-4513 GCF_014145265.1 Dietzia sp. CW19
CCGCCGCCCCCGCCGCGGCCGCCGCCGCGCCGCTCGAGCCGCGCCCGGAGAAGAAGAAGCTCTCGGCAGGGGCCAGGCTCGGACTGATCGCCACCGGAATGGCGTTGCTGCTGCTGCTCACCGCGGTCGCGCCGGGGGACATCCCGCGCCACATCACCGTGTTCGTCCTGGCGATCGTGATCGGCTACTACGTCATCGGCAACGTGCACCACGCGCTGCACACCCCGTTGATGTCGGTGACCAACGCGATCTCCGGAGTGATCGTCGTGGGTGCGTTGCTGCAGGTCGGGATCGACAACACCCTCGGCCTGGCGCTCGCCGCCGTCGCGATCCTCGTCGCGTCCATCAACGTCTTCGGCGGTTTCGCCGTGACGCGTCGCATGCTCGGCATGTTCTCGAAGGGAGCCTGAGCAGATGTCTGTTGAGACCGCCGCCAATGCGGCCTACCTGGTCGCCGCACTGCTGTTCATCCTGTCGCTCGCCGGGCTGTCCAAGCACGAGACCGCTCGCCGGGGCCTGACGTTCGGGATCTCCGGCATGGCGCTGGCCCTGGTCGCCACCGTTGCCCTGGTCATCGACCACCAGCCGGCCACCATCGGCATCGTGTTGATGGTGGTGGCCGTCGCCATCGGCGCCGTCATCGGTCTGATGCGCGCGCGTAGCGTGCAGATGACCGAGATGCCCGAACTCATCGCCCTGCTGCACTCGTTCGTCGGCCTGGCCGCCGTGCTGGTCGGGTGGAACGGTTACCTCGAGCCCGAGCTGCACGGTGAGCTCACCGGTTCGCTGCTCGGCATCCACCACGCCGAGGTGTTCATCGGCGTGTTCATCGGTGCCGTCACCTTCACCGGTTCGATCGTCGCCTACCTCAAGCTGTCGGGGAAGATGAAATCCGCACCGCTGGTGCTGCCGGGCAAGAACCTGATCAACCTCGGCATCCTCGTGGCGTTCGTCGCGCTGACCGTGTGGTTCGTCATCTCCCCCGCGCTGTGGATGCTCATCGTGGTCACCGCCCTGGCGCTGGCCCTGGGCTGGCACCTGGTCGCCAGCATCGGTGGCGGCGACATGCCGGTCGTGGTGTCGATGCTCAACTCGTACTCCGGCTGGGCCGCCGCGGCCACGGGCTTCCTGTTGGGCAACGATCTGCTCATCGTGACCGGCGCGCTGGTCGGCTCCTCGGGCGCGTACCTGTCCTACATCATGTGCAAGGCGATGAACCGCTCGTTCTTCTCCGTCATCATGGGCGGCTTCGGTATCGAGGCCTCGTCGGGCGAGGGCAAGGACCACGGCGAGCACACCGAGATCGATGTCGCCGGTGCGGCCGAGATGCTGGCGGACGCCTCGAGGGTGATCATCGCCCCCGGCTACGGCATGGCCGTGGCACAGGCGCAGTACCCGGTCGCCGACCTCACCCGCACCCTGCGTGAGCGTGGCGTCGACGTGCGCTTCGCCGTCCACCCGGTCGCCGGCCGCCTGCCCGGCCACATGAACGTCCTGTTGGCCGAGGCCAAGGTGCCCTACGACATCGTGCTCGAGCTCGACGAGATCAACGACGACTTCGCGGACACCGACGTGGTGCTGGTCATCGGTGCCAACGACACCGTGAACCCGGATGCCGCCGAGGACCCGGGTAGCCCGATCGCGGGTATGCCCGTGCTCCACGTCTGGGAGGCCGAGAACGTCATCGTGTTCAAGCGGTCGATGGCCGCCGGTTACGCCGGCGTCCAGAACCCGCTGTTCTTCCGCGACAACACCCAGATGCTGTTCGGCGACGCCAAGGACCGCGTCGACGACATCCTCGCCGCGGTCAAGGATCAGCAGGGCGCCAGGGCCTGACGCGCCGACCCGCCCGTTCGACCACATCCGCTACTCGCCCTACGGATCCGCTATTCCGATTGGAGTAGCGGATCCCGAGGGGGAGTAGCGGATGTGGTCGTCTGTCGTCTGTCGTCCGCGTGGCGGCCGTCGGGCGGCGGGGTGAAGGACTCGGGTTACGGCTCCGAGGCCGGTCCCGAGGCCATGGAGTGCTATATCAACACCCGGTCGATCGCGATTCGGAACGTCTGACCGAGGTCGGGGACGACCAACGCCGGGGCCTGCAGCGGAGTCGGATAGAACCGGCGGCAGACCCCCGCGTCGCCCCGCCCGGTTACTTCTTCTTCAGCGCGTCCGTGCACCGCAGACGGAGCTGCTCCAATTCGCGTCCGTGCTGCTCCGCACGCTCGACCAGCTTTTCCAGCGTGGGCCGGGGGAGCCGGGGGTCGTCGATGTCGAGCAACGCCTTGAAGCCGAGCGTCTTGCCCGTCACGGCGAGGGTCAGCGCCTCGAGCTCGACCAGGTCGCTCAGCGGGGAACGTTCGGCGGCACGGCGATTGGGTTTGAGCTGGCCGAACTTCTCGGCGGCCTTGGCGGGCAGGTCCTTGAGCATCGAGGGTGACGTCCCCGCCAGCGTCATGAGCTCCTCGAGGCTCTTGAGGTCGTCCACGGTCTCGTCACCGATCCGGCTGACGACCTCGCGGACGTGCGGGTCGTCGTGGTCCTCGGCCACGCGGCGGAACAGGTCGATCCCGGCGGCGGCACCGGCGTGGTGGTCCTGCATGTACGTGTGCAACATCTCGGTGGCCATGTACTGACGGTACGAGAGCGGGCGGCGGAGGCAACCGATCGGACGGCCCAGAACCTCAGCGCGCGAGGAGTCCCTTCGCGATGTGGGTCACCTGGATCTCGTTGCTGCCCGCGTAGATCATGAGCGACTTGGCGTCGCGGGCGAGCTGCTCGACGCGGTACTCGGCCATGTATCCGTTGCCGCCGAACAACTGCACGGCCTCCATCGCCACCTCGGTGGCCGCCTCGGACGAGTACAGCTTCATCGCCGACGCCTCCGCGAGCGAGAGCGGCTTGCCGGCACGGGCGCGCTCGATGGAGTTGAAGACCATGTTGCGCACGTTCATGCGCGCCACCTCCATCTTCGCCAGCTTGAGCTGGATCAGCTGGAAGCGCCCGATCTCCTGGCCCCACAGGGTGCGTTCGCGGGAGTAGTCGACGCACAACCGGTGGCACTCTTCGATGATGCCCAACGCCATGGTGGCCACCCCGATCCGCTCGGCGGTGAAGCTCGACCGCGCCGACTCGCGGCCGTCGCCTCCGTGACCCTCCTCGGACTCGCCGAGCAGCCGGTCCCGGCCGAGGCGGACGTTGTCGAAGAACAGCTCCCCGGTCGGGGAGCTGTGCAGGCCCATCTTCTTGAACGGCGGCCCCTGCGTCAGGCCCTCCATGCCCTTGTCCAGTACGAACGTCAGCACCTTGCGGTCGCGCTTGTCGGCGTCCGTGGCCGGTCCGGTGCCGCCCGCTCCACCCGACCCCTCGTCGAGCTTGGCGTAGACGATCATCACGTCGGCGTACGGCCCGTTCGTGATGAACGTCTTCTGCCCGTTGAGGATGTAGTCCTCGCCGTCGCGCCGCACGTAGGTCCGCATGCCGCCGAAGGCGTCGGAACCGGAGTCCGGCTCGGTGATCGCCCACGACGCGACCTTCTCCATGGTCACGATCCCCGGCAGCCAGCGTTCCTTCTGCGCCAGCGTCCCGCGGGACATGATCGTGGTGGCGCCCAGCCCGAGGCTCACGCCGAGCGCGGAGACCAGCCCCATGCACGCGCCGGCCAGTTCACTGGTCACCACGGCCATCATGGAGTCCCGGTTCTCGGGGGCTCCGCCGGAATCGCCGTCCTCGTCGTCGTCCCCCCTCCCGCCGTCGCCGCGCGGCGCGTCACCGGATGCAACCCCGCCGCCCGCTGCCTCGCCGCCCGCGGTCCCAGTCCCGGCCGCCGCGCCGACCGTCTCGCGCGCCCGCTCCTTCGCCAGCATCTTCTCGACCCCGTCGCGGGCCATGGCATCGATGCCGAACTCGGCGAACAGCTTCCGGATGATCGGGTAGGGCGGGATCTCACCGCTCTCCAGGGCGTCGAGCTGGGGGCGGATCTCCTTGGCGATGAAGCCGCGCACGGCGTCGCGGATCATCAGGTCGGTCTCGGACCACTCGTACATCGGCGTCTCGTCTCCTCGGTGCCCGGGGGTGTGCCGCGTGTCGCTGCAACACGTGTCAGCTCAGTGTGTCGCGACCGGGTCGACGGCCGCGGCCGTTTGCGGCGAATGGCCGGCCCGGCGACGACGGGGTCGGGCACACTCGGGAACATGAGTGCCCTCCAGGACAGTGCATCCCACCGAACCCGCCACCGCCCCGCAGGTCGCGAGCAGCTCGGCCGGATCGGCCTGTGGACCGGCTCGCTGGAGGGACTGACGCCGGCGGCGATTCCCGACGTCCTCGGTGAGCTCGACGACCAGGGCTGGGGCTCGCTGTGGTTCGGCGAGGCCGTCGGCCGGGAAGCGTTCACCGCCGCGCAGCTGTACCTGGGCGCCACGCGCCGGATGGCGATCGGCACCGGCATCGCCAACATCTACGGCCGCGACGCCTCGGCGGCGGGGGCGGCCGCCCGGACGATCAAGGCCATGCACCC
>NZ_JAALEE010000330.1:0-4955 GCF_014145265.1 Dietzia sp. CW19
CGTGGTGTGACGGTCGGCGAAGCGCGTCGGGTCCTGCCCCCCGAGCGCGGCCAGAGCGGCACGGGCGGCCCGGAGTGCCGCCTCCACGTCGTCCTCGCAGCCGACGAGCGGGGACACGCCGGCGTCGAGCAGTCGGTCCTGCAGATCCCGGAGGTCGTGCCGGCGCAGGGTCGCGTAGTCGACGAGGTTCAGGGCGCCCCCACGGTGGGTCGGGTCCACCCGCTCCATGTCCCGTGCCCGTCCGGCACGGCCGGGGCCGAGGTCTCCCAGGAGGGAATCGAGTTCGCGGGTCAGGTCGGAGTACACCCGCCCAGTCTCGCCGTCGGAGGCCCGTCGGGACGCCCGGGAACCGAGGTGGAACGGCGAATTCACCTGCCGGACACCCCGTGGGGGTGACGGACCGGCTCTGAGACTGTAGGGTTCTGCTCAGTAGTTGAAAACGTACGTTGTATTTCTGTAGATCCACCGTTCTTGCGAGAGAACGATGCGGCACCGCAGGGAAACACACAGCACGCTCTCTGCTGCATCATCTGGTACTCCGACAAGCGGAGTGCCGACTCTCGAAAGGACGCCAATATGGCTACCGGCACCGTGAAGTGGTTCAACGCCGACAAGGGCTTCGGCTTCATCGCCCCCGACGACGGCTCCGCCGACGTCTTCGCGCACTTCTCCGCCATCCAGGGCTCGGGCTACCGCTCGCTCGAGGAGAACCAGCAGGTCTCCTTCGACGTCGCGCAGGGCGCCAAGGGCCTGCAGGCGGAGAACATCACCCCGATGTGATCTGACGTCAGAGCGATCTGACGCCGCATCGACGTGAAGGGCCCGGCCCGGGAGAGATCCCGGCCGGGCCCTTCCGCATGTCCCGAGCACACACCCGCTGACGGGACCGCCTCCCCACCACAGGGTGTGTCTGCCATCCGCCCCTGCTCCCCGTCATCCGCGCGCGCGGATGCCATCCGCCCGGCCTCGTCATGCGCGTGCGCAGATGCCATCCGCCCCTGGCCATGAACAGCGGCCCGCCCCACGGCTCACGCCGGAGTTCATGCCCGGGAGCGGATCGCGCCGAGGCGATCATCCGCGGGAGCGCCTGCCGCCGCCGAGGGGGCGAGCGGGGACGGCAGGGGCAGGTGCGGGGCGGAAAGGGCCGAGAAGGCCGGCTCCCCGGGACCTCAGATCGGGCAGGCCACGCCGCTACGGACGTGGCAGTCGTAACCGCCGGGGTTCTTGACCAGGTACTGCTGGTGATAGTCCTCGGCGTAGGCGAACTCACCGGACCGGACCTCTCCGAGCATCCCGAACTCGGTGGTCAGGGGCCCGCGGCCGGCCGCGTCCAGTTCCTTCTCATAGGCGGCCCCCAGTCGACGGGCCGTCTCCAGTTGCGCGGTCGTGGTGGCGAACACCGCGGACCTGTACTGCGTCCCCATGTCGTTGCCCTGCCTCATGCCCTGGGTCGGGTCGTGCCACTCGAAGAACGTGGCGAGCAGTCGCTCGACCGGCAACACCTCGGGGTCGAACACCACCAGGACGGCCTCGGTGTGGCCCGTCGCCCCCGTACAGGTCTCCTCGTAGGTGGGATTGGGTGTCCATCCGCCCGCGTAGCCGACGGCCGTGGTCCACACCCCCTCGAGCTGCCAGAGGATCTTCTCCGCACCCCAGAAGCAGCCCATCCCCAGCACCATGGTCTCGTACCCCTCGGGGAACGGCGGCACCATCGGGTTGCCGGTGACGATGTTGGTCGGCGCCACGGCGACCGGTTCGGATCTGCCCGGCAGAGCCGAGTCGGCGTCGATCACCTCGGTCGCCGTGCGCATCGTCGATTGTCTGATCACGTCCTGTAGCCAGCCCATGGAGCCAGGGTAACCCCGCGGCGGCCGCATGATCCGGACGTGATGTGACGAACACCATAGTTCGCGATAGGGTGGGCCGCAGATCGACCAGTGGGGAGCTCGACGTGACCGCTTCAAAGCCCGCCGCACAGCAGCTGCACGACATTCTCGACCGCGGCTCGTCCCAGCCCTTCGAGGGGTCGGGGTGCAGTGAGCACGTCAGTCACCGGAACCTCGCCGTCAGCGTCCTCACCGCCGCCCTGCTGCTCCTCGCACTCATCGCGATCCTCGCCGTCTGATCGGCGGCCACCCCGTCACGCCAAGCCCTCGCGAGCGACCCTGACCAGTAGCGGAGCCCATGGCGCGCAACGGTCTTCCGGGAGTTGCGCGACGCCCCGGACCTCGGCGGACGTCAGCCAGCGGGCCTCGGCGATCTCCGCCCGGGGCTCCATGTCCTGTTCCGTCTCCGCGGCGAACACCTCGGAGACCAGCCTGAACCCGGGCTCGTTCGCCGTCGCGGTGTCGAACCGCCCGAGCGGGGTCAGGAGTTCCGGGGCGATCGTCAACCCCAGTTCCTCCCCGAGCTCGCGGACCGCGCAGGCCAGCGGGGACTCCCCCGGCTCCCACTTGCCTCCGGGGAGCATGAAGCGGTCCGTGCCCGTCTTGCGCACGGTCACCACGGCCCCGTCCGGCCGGGTCAGGACCACCGCGGAGACGGAGATGACGCGGACAGGGGTCGAACCGGAATGATCCACGCCTCCGATCATGGCAGGTCGGGCGGGTACCCACGGAGCCGCTGCGCCGGTGGCCGACACCGCCGGTGTGCGATCACTATGGTGGGAACCGGACGTCGTGACGGGCGCCATGGGCAGGTCCCACGCGCAGCCCGTCACCCAACTGAGAGGACTCACCACTATGGCCGAGTACGTTCTTCCCGACCTCGCCTACGACTACGGCGCGCTGGAGCCGCACATCTCCGCCGAGATCATGGAGCTCCACCACTCCAAGCACCACGCCACCTACGTCAAGGGCGCCAACGACGCGCTCGAGCAGCTCGCCGCCGCGCGCGAGGACGGCACCATCTCCACCAAGGCACCGCTGCTCAGCAAGAACCTGGCCTTCCACCTCGGTGGCCACACCAACCACTCGGTGTTCTGGCAGAACATGTCGCCCGACGGGGGCGACAAGCCCGAGGGCGAGCTGGCCTCCGCGATCGACGCCGAGTTCGGTTCGTTCGACAAGTTCCAGGCCCACTTCAACGCCGCCGCCACCACCCTGCAGGGGTCCGGCTGGGCGGTCCTGGGCTGGGACCACATCGGACAGCGCCTGATCATCCAGCAGCTGACCGACCAGCAGGGCAACATCTCGATCAACATGACCCCGCTGCTCATGCTGGACATGTGGGAGCACGCCTTCTACCTCCAGTACAAGAACGTCAAGCCGGACTACGTCAAGGCCTGGTGGAACGTCGTGAACTGGGCGGACGTCGCCGAGCGCTACGCCGCCGCCAAGAGCTGACCACCCCCAGCCGACGAACGGGCCCCCGTGCAGCCGCGCGGGGGCCCGTCCTCGTTCACAGGGGTACCCGTCCTCGTCGCCCGGGTACCCGTCCTCGTCCACCAGGGGCCCTCCCCGGTCAAGCGTCCAGTTGGGTACTCTGACGTCCCATGAGGTGACCAAGGTCACCAGCCGCCCGAGCACCCTGGGAGCCCGATGCCGATGTCTCACCACGTCACCGACCGCCACGGAGCCGGTCATCGCGGCATCCGGCGCCGCACCGTCCTCGGTGGGGCCGCCGCCCTCGGCAGTGTGGTCGCACTGCACTCCGTCCTGCCCGCGGTCGCGCCCGCGCAGGCCACCCGCATGTACGTGGGGCGGGGCATCGGCGACATGACCGGGGAATCCCTCGGGGCCGGGATGAACGGGTATGCCGACACCGAGCAGCACTCCGGGGGTCTGCATCTGCGGCAGCGGGCCCGGGCGTTCGTCTTCGCCGACTCGCCGTCGTCACCCAGGTTCGTCCACGTGACCGCCGAGATCGGGCTGATCTTCCAGTCCATCCAACAGGAGGTCCTGCGACGCCTGTCCGCGGAGTTCGGCGACACCTATCACGAGGGGAACGTGGTCATCACGGCCACGCACACCCACGCCGCACCCGGCGGGACGTCCGGTCACCCGATGGTCGACCTGTCGATGCTCGGGTTCCGGCCCGTCACCTTCGACGCCAACTGCGCCGGGATCGTCGACGCCGTCAGAATGGCGCACCACGACCTCGCCCCGTCGAGCGTCGGGGTCACCACGGGCCACCTGTACGACGCGGGGGTCAACCGCTCCCGCGGCTCGTTCGACCGGGACACCGCCGACGAACGCGCGCACTTCCCCACCGGCATCGACCCCCGGTCACAGTCCCTGCAGATCACCAGGGGTGAACGGCTCGTCGGGGTGATCAACTGGTTCGCCTCGCACGCCACCTCCATGACCGCCGCCAACGCACTCTCCTCCTCGGACAACAAGGGGTACGCCGCCTGGTACTGGGAGCGCGAGGCCGCGGGCCAGGACTACCTGGCCGGCGGCACCCCGGCACTGGTGACCGCCTTCGCTCAGACCAACCCCGGCGACGTCAGCCCCAACCTCGACCTCGAACCCGGTCGGGGGCCGACGCCGGACGAGTGGCTCAACACCCGTATCAACGGCGAGCGTCAGTTCGCCGCCGCGCGCGACCAGGTGGGCCGGAACGTCCGCCCGCTCGGTGGCGGGATCGACGTCCGCCACCGCTGGGTCGACATGTCGGCGGTCGACGTGCGGCCGGAGTTCACCGGCGACGGCCGCACACACCGGACCGCGGTGGCGGCCCTCGGTGCGGCGTTCGCCGCCGGCAGCCAGGAGGACGGCGGGGGCGCCGAGGAGCTGCCCTTCAACGAGGGTGACCGGGGCGGGAACCCGGAGGTCAGAGCCATCTCCGAGGTCGTGATCCCCGCCTGGCTACGAGAGGCGCACGGCGCCAAGGACGTGCTGCTTCCCGTCGGTCTTGTGCCGCACGCCATCCAACGTGTGTACCCGTTCCACCTCGTCCGGCTCGGCGGGCACTACCTGTTCAGCCTGGGTTTCGAGCCGACCGTCGTGGCGGGA
>NZ_JAALEE010000330.1:5039-6677 GCF_014145265.1 Dietzia sp. CW19
CCGTCCCCGAGGACCACGTCACCGTCCAGGGGTACTCCAACGCCTACGGGCACTACGTCACCACCCCCGAGGAGTACTCGGCGCAGAATTATGAGGGCGGCGCGACGGCGTTCGGCCCGTGGACTCTGCCGGCGATCCAGCAGGTCGCCGCCGACCTCGCCCGCTCGATGCGGGCCGGGACCCCGCTGGACCCCGGCACCTCCGAGCGGGACCTCACCGGGCAGATCCCCGTCTCCCCGCTGGGCAACCCGCTCGTCGACACCCCCGCGCCGCTGCGGAACTTCGGCGACGTCCTGGACCCGCCGCTCGCGGAGTACCGCGTGGGCCAGCGCGTGCTGGTCCGGTTCTGCGGGACCCACCCCAACTCCGACCTGCGCCGCGGAGACACCTACCTCGCGATCGAGCGCCGGGAGGGCGACCGGTGGGTACGGGTCCACGACGACGGCGACTGGTCCACGATGATCGTGTTTGAGGACCTGCTCACCGTGACGAACGCGCTCGTCACCTGGGACATCCCGCCCGGCACCCCGGCCGGGGCGTACCGCGTGGTGTACACGGCGTCGGGACGCGGGATCGACGGGCGCCCGTTCCCCGTTAGGGGGGAGAGCCCGGCCTTCGACGTGCGCTGAACACGGTTCTGGAACACTGGGCCGGTAAGTGCTTGCACCTCCTAGTGCTCGCCTCCTAGAGAGAAAGGACATCGCCCGTGGACATCAAGGGTGCTTCCGTCATCGTCACCGGTGCCGCCTCCGGCCTGGGCAACGCCACCGCGCGTTCGTTCGCCGAGAAGGGCGCGGTCGTGTTCGGCCTCGACCTCCAGCAGTCCATCGACAAGGCCGTCGAGCAGGGCATCGATGAGGGCATCACCCTCATCGCCGCCGACGTCACCAGCGAAGACGACGTCAAGGCCGCCATCGCCAAGGCCACCGAGGCCGCGCCGCTGCGCGTGGTGGTCAACTGCGCCGGCATCGCCCCGGCCGCACGCATCGTCTCCAAGAAGGGCGTGCACGCGCTCGACCTGTTCCAGACCTGCATCTCGGTGAACCTCGTGGGCACGTTCAACGTGCTGCGCCTGGCCGCCGAGGCCATGTCCACCCAGGACACGGTGGACGAGGACGGCCAGCGCGGCGTCATCATCAACACCGCGTCCGTCGCCGCCTACGAGGGTCAGGTCGGCCAGATCGCCTACGCCGCCTCGAAGGGTGGCGTGTACTCGATGGGCATCTGCGCCGCGCGCGACCTCGCGCAGTTCGGTATCCGCGTCAACACCATCGCCCCGGGCACCATCGAGACCCCGATGCTGAAGGGTCTGACCGAGGAGTTCCAGAAGTCTCTCGAGGCCGCGATCCCGTTCCCGTCGCGCCTCGGCCGGCCGTCCGACTACGCGCAGCTGGCGAACGCGATCGTCGAACAGGACTACCTCAACGGCGAGAGCTTCCGCATGGACGGCGCCCTGCGCATGGCGCCGCGCTAACAGCCTGCCCGGGGGCCGGACTCCGCTTCCGGCCCCCGGTTCGGTACGACTGAGGCCCGCCCCCTGCGACGGGGGCGGGCCTCAGTGCTGCGCCTGGATCAGTCGGCGTGAACCGGGGTCAGCCGCGGCCGTTGTCGATCGCGGGGCCGGGGGCCGGAGCCGGT
>NZ_JAALEE010000331.1:0-8342 GCF_014145265.1 Dietzia sp. CW19
GGGGGCGGCGCCTCGGCGGGCAGATCACCCATCGGGCGGGCCCACCCGCGCTCGGCTTGGAGCAGCGAGGCGTCGGTCCGCTCGAGCATCGAGGCCTCCAGCGCGCGTGTGACGGCAACCCCCGAGACCAGCAGCGCGAGCGCGGTCAGGACCACCGCGAGAACGACCAGACTCACCCGCAGTGGGACCGCGCGACGCCACGGGGTGGGAGCGGCGGCCGCGGTTGACGACGAGGCGGGCAAGCCCGGCGAACTGGGCATCAGCGCGGTTCGCGCAACACGTAGCCGACGCCGCGGATGGTGTGGATGAGTCTCGGCTCCTCGGTATCGATCTTCTTGCGCAGGTAAGACACGTAGGACTCGACCACGCCGCCGTCTCCGCCGAAGTCGTAGTCCCACACGTGGTCGAGGATGCGCGCCTTGGACAGCACCGTCCCGGAGTTGACCATCAGATATCGCAGGAGAGTGAACTCGGTGGGCGAGAGCGCGACGGCCCGGCCCGCCTTGCGAACCTCGTGACTGTCCTCGTCCAGCTCCAGGTCGGCGAAGGTGAGCCGCGAGCTGCGCTCGGCCCCGGACAGCGTGCCCGCGCGACGCAGGATCGTGCGCAACCGTGCCACCACCTCCTCGAGGCTGAACGGCTTGGTCACGTAGTCGTCGGCCCCCAGGGTGAGCCCAGCGACCCGGTCGGCCACGGCGGCCCGCGCGGTGAGGAACAGCACCGGCGCGTCACAGCCGTCCGCGCGCAGCCGCTTGACCGCGTCGAAACCGTCCATGACCGGCATCATCACATCCAGGATCACCGCGTCGGGCCGGAAGCGGCGGGCCTTGTCGATCGCCTCGGCGCCGGTGCGGGCGGTCTCGACCTCGAACCCCTGGAAACGTAGGGAGACCGACAGCAGTTCGACGATGCCCTCCTCGTCGTCGACCACCATGACGCGGGCCTCGGGCCGGGCGTCGGGGGCGTTGCTCGCTGCGGCGTTCACGTGCTCAGTATGCCGAGGGATCGTGGCGATTCCCCGGCAGCTCGCTGGCAGTTGGCTGGGAACCGGTCCCGCCGGGGTGGCCGCGAGCCAGCCGCGCCGGGGTGGACGTCTGACTCCGAAGGCTGGCCGGAGCGCGCCGGGACGGGGCATCATTGGCGGCATGACCAAGCCGTCCAACACCCCTGCCATCGCCTCCGCCACCGGCCGATCGTGGAACGAGTGGGTCGAGATGCTCGAGCAGGCCGGCGCTCGGGAGATGGCGCATTCGGCGATCGCGAAGGTAGCCCTGGGGATGATGCCGGAGTCGGTCGAGCGCGCCGAGTGGTGGGCCCAGGGCACGGCCATCGCCTACGAGCAGCACGCCGGCCTGCGGGTACCGGGCCAGTCGTGCACCGGCGACTTCCAGTTGTCGACCTCGCGGACCGTCACCGGGGACATGGACGCGGCGCTTCAGGCATGGGTGGAGCTCGCCGGAGACCGGAAGGAATTCGGCGGCGTAGAGGTCGAGACTCCCCCCGCCACCTCGAGCAGCGAGAAGTGGCGCTACTGGCGGGTCCCGCTGGCCGACGGCACGCGCGTGGCCCTGAACTTCAGCGACAAGAAGAACGGCAAGTCCACGGTGGGGCTGACGCACACCAAGCTCGACTCGGCCGAGGCGATCGAGTATTGGAAGCCCGTCTGGAAGGACCTGCTCGCGCAGCTCTGACTGGCTCGTGGTCGGTCAGGGCGCTCGAGCTGAATGCTCGAAATGAGCCCCTCCGCCAGCCCCGGCCCGGACGGCCCACCGAGCAGTTGAATGCCCGGTGGCGACCGGAACTCATCGTCGTCGTCGCACTCTCCCAGCTCAGAGGCGCGACCACCTCCGTGCCCTGCAACCGGGTTGAAGGGCACCCCAGCTCACGCGGGTGATGTCGAGGACAAACCTGGTCCGCCGCCCGGAGCAGCGAGTAGCACGGCCACGAGGACAGCCGGCCCAGTTGGTCGCCAGAATGCGCGAGAGTCCGCGCGGGGAGCTGCGAGATGTCAAGCAATCACAGCGTGATGTCGACCAACCACAGCAGGCCGGGGCGGTGCGGGGCAGGGCGGGGCAGTGTGGGGGTTAGTTCAGCCCGGCGTAGGAGTGCAGGCCCGAGACCACGATGTTGATGAAGAAGAGGTTGAACGCCAACACCACGAAACCCGCGATGTTGATCCACGCCGCCTTCTTGGGGCCCCAGCCGCTGGTCGCGCGGGCGTGGAGGTACCCGGCGTAGAGGACCCAGGAGATGAACGACGCGGTCTCCTTGGGATCCCAGCCCCAGAAGCGGCCCCACGCGCTCTCCGCCCAGACCGCCCCGAGCAGGATGCCCACGCTGTAGATCGGGAAGCCGATCACCGTGGTGCGGTACGCCAACCGGTCCAGGGTTTCGGCGGCGGGCAGCGGCCGGGTCAGTCGCGTGGCCCACCCCTTCTCCTGACCCTGGGGTTGCCACACGCGCAGCAGGTACATGATCGACACGACGCCCGGAATGAGCAGGATGCCCGAGCCCAACGAGATGATCGTCACGTGGATCGGTAGCCAGTACGAGCGCAGTGCGGGCACCACCGGGGCGGCCTCGGAGTACAGATGGGTCCCGCCGAAGAACAGCAGCAGCAACACCGGGGCGAGGACGAACGGCCACGCCACCTGCAACGCGGGCTTGCGCAGGAACACCAGTCCCGTGCCCACCGCGAGAACGGTGGTGGCCAGGATGAACTCGTACATGTTGCCCAAGGGGAAACGGTCGGTCGCCACACCGCGGAGCACCAGCGAGGACGCACTGAACACGAAGGCGATCGTGACGAACAGTTGCGCGATACGCGCCCAGCGCACGTTGCCCGCGGACGCGCGGTCCTCGTCGCCGGTATCGGTGAGAGACGTGGACTCGGTGAGTCCCGGCCCGCCGGCTCCGGCGAGCTGCCTCGGCGAGACCTTCTCCACCCGGAAGCCGGCGTAGTAGATCAGCGAGGCGATCAGCGCCAGGACATAGATGGCGAACGACGTGCGGAACGCCAGGTCGCTGTACGTCGAGAGCGTCTCGTCGATGGGCAGGCCCTGGGCGAGTATCAGAGAGTTCACCGGGTGTCGTCCTTCCGCGGAGCGTCGCCGGCGGTGCCGCGACTGGTTGCAGTGTGTCCCGAGTCGGGCTCCTCGGGCAAGACAGGTGTGACGGCCGCCGCTGCGACGAGCCGGTCCCGGAGCTCGTCGAACTCCGAACCCCAGCCCATCCGGTCCGTCCGGGCGAGGCCCCCCAGGTCGACACGGGTCACCTCGTCGTCGTCGACGGTCACGCGCGCCCAGATGCGGCGGCGCCGCACCATCAGGCTGAGGATCAGTCCGGCCATCATCACCGCGGCCGAGACACCCACCCAGATCTGCGTGGGGTCCTCGGAGACCTGGATGTTGATGAACTCCTCGGCGCCGTCGAACCGGACCTCGGTGCCGTCGGGGAGGGTGGTGGATTCGCCGGGGAAGAGGTTGACGCGCGCCTGCCGCTCGAGGGCGCCGGTCTCGATGAGGTCGGATTCCAGCGAGAAGACTGACTGCGGGCGGCCGGTGTCGAGCCCGGCGTCGCCCTGGTAGACGTCGATCGCCACCGCCGGGTCGTCCATCCGCGGGAAGCGCGAGCTCAGAATGGTGCCGTCGAACGACGCCGTGGGCGCGAACAGGCCCTGCACGGCGATCTGCTGCGTGCGCCGCTCCATCAGGTCCGGGTACAGGCCGGCCGGCGGGTCGAAGCGCATGATGCCCGACGACAAGAACGTCTGCAGCTCGGTGGGCTGCCAGTGCTGAGTGTCCGTGCGGGTCTCGCCATTGGGGAACGTGACGGTGAAGGTGGGCGCGAAGCCATGGCCCTGCAGGTAGACGCGGGTCGACCCGACGCGCAGAGGGTGGTTGACCCGCATCTCGTACGGCTCCCACGTCTGCGGATCGGTGGTCGCGACCTCCTCGGTGAACCGCACGTTGGAGGTGAACATCTCGGCCTGGCCGTTGGGCAGGTAGTCTGCGCGGAAGTCCTCGATCTTGATGCAGAACTGCTCGAGATCCGTGCCGTCGACCAGGAGTCCCGCGCGGAACGTGTCATACGCGCTGGGGGTGGTGTTGCAGAAGGCCGGCGATTCGGCGTTGGCGATGATCACCCGCATGCCCTCGGCGTAGACGAACTTGCCGGCCGCGAAGGTGATCAGCAGGGCGAGCAGGGCGAAGTGGAAGACGATGTTGCCCACCTCGCGCGTGTAGCCGCGCTCGGAGGAGAGCTCGATGGTGCCGGGGACGCGGCCGTCGCCGTCGTTCCGCCGAACCCGCCAGCCCTTGAGCTGGGCCTTGACCTGGTCGGCGGCCTGCTCGGGTGAGGCCGTGGTGCGGTACGCGGCGTGATGGGGCAGGCGCGAGAGGTTGCGGGGAGTGAGCGGCGGGGGCGTGCGCAGCTGCCGGACCAACTCGAAGCAGCGCGGGGTGAGGCAGCCGATCAGCGAGATGAACAGCAGGACGTAGATGGCGGTGAACCACCAGCTGGAGAACACGTCGAACAGCTGCAGGCGGTCGTAGAACTCGCCCAGCCAGCCGTTCTCGGCGATGTAGTCGTTGACGTTGCCCTCATTGAGGCTGCGCTGGGGCAGGAGCGCGCCCGGGATCGCCGCCACGGCGAGCAGGAACAACAGGATCAACGCCGTGCGCATGGCGGTGAGGGTGCGCCATGAGTTGCGCAGGAATGCGGTTGTGGTGCCCAGCGTGGAGCGGGCGGCGGCGGTTCTGGGCTCTGGCATGGGGTCCATCTGCGGTTCGCGGCGCGCCGACCTGTCGCGGCGCCGGTTTGGACCCAGACTAGTCGGGGGCTCCTGAGCGGTTTCTGTGAGGGCACGGCCCGCCTGTTCTGTGAGGGCACGGCCCGCCTGAACGACCCACGGGACAAGAACGTGTTCTAGCCTCGGGACATGGACCTCCAGGGGTCAGACGAGAGGAGGGGCGATGCCGACCATGCACCCCTGTGAACCCGTGGACGTCGAGCACACCGACACCGCCCGGTTCCGCTTCACCAACAGCGTGGCGATCCCCGCCACGCCGCGACAGCTGTTCGAGATCTTCGTCGACGCCGACTCGTGGCCGCGCTGGGCGGGCGTGATCACCAAGGTGGTCTGGACCAGCGAACCCCCGTACGGCGTGGGCACCACCCGCACCGTCCACATGCTCGGCGGCCTGGTCGGCGAGGAGGAGTTCCTGGCGTGGGAGCCGGAGCGCCGGATGGCATTCCGGTTCAACGCCAGCTCCACCAAGGGGATCCACGCCTTCGCCGAGGCCTACGACATCGTGCCCACCGAGGGCGGCTGCCGACTCACGTGGACCCTGGCGATGCACGGCACCGCGGCGACCAACCTCTCGCTCACTGCGGTCCGCCCGGTGATGAACCTGCTGTTCCGCCGCTTCCTGCGGCGACTCAGCGCCCTGGCGGCCGAGAGGTACCCGAGCTAGTCAACAGCAGGCGCAGTCGCCGCGTCATGTCGTCGACCAGCGCCTCCGGATCCTCGGCCCGCTCCGAGCGCACCCACTCGGACAACCACACCTGGAGCGCGGAGATCGCCATCCCCGCGGCGATGCGCGGATCGAGGCCGGCGAGCTCCCCCCGGTCCGCCGCGGCCTGCATCCCGGCGGCGATCACCTCGAGGCCAGAGCTCCACACCGTGCGCTGGATCCCGTGGGCGCCCTCCACGCTGCTCGCCCATCCCCCACCGGCCCGGAGGTTCATCTCGAGGTAGGCGGGGTGCGCCGCCAGGAAGAGGAAGACCCGACGCAGGCCGGTGAGCAGGCGCTCGAGCCCCGGCTCCCCTGAGTCTGCCTCGCGCACGGCCTCCAACAGGGCGTCCATCCGCGTGCGATGGAGAGCGTCCCAGATCTCCGCCTTGCCGGAGAAGGACTTGTACACGGTGGCCAGCGACAACCCGGCAGTGGCCGCGATCGAGTTCATCGGCGTGGCGGTAAACCCGGCCTTGCCGAACTCGCGTTCCGCGGCGTGGAGGATCTGCTGGCGGTAGCCGCGGAGCTTGTCCTCGCGGGCGCCGGTCCTCGTCGTCGTCGTCGTCGTTTTTCCTGTGGCCTCCACACCTCGATGCTACCTTCGCAGAATCGCCATTCTGTTTTTGCAGACGCGGTTGACCACCCGTTGATCGTTCGACCAGAGATTGGAGTTCAGCGATGCCCAAGCCCCCGCTCCCCATGAAGCCGACCGGCTGGTTCCAGGTGGCGTGGGCGGCCGAGGTCCCCGTCGGCCACGTCCACCGGGTCACCGCGTTCGGGTAGGACCTGGTGACCTGGCGGAGCCGATCCGGCCGGGCCACCGTCATGGACGCGTACTGCAAGCACCTCGGCGCCCACCTCGGCCACGGCGGCACCGTGGTCGACGAGACCATCCAGTGCCCCTTCCACGGCTGGCAGTGGAACCCGGACGGGCGCAACACCACCATCCCCTACGCTGACCGCCCGAACCTCGGCCGCAAAATCAGGACCTACCCGGTGGTCGAGCGAAACGAGTCGATCTACATCTGGCACGACCTCGAGGGGCGCGAGCCGTACTTCGACGTGCCCGACGTCTTCACCAGCTGGGACGACGGCACGCGCGCCGAGGACTACCACCCGTGCCACCCGCGGACCACGCTCGTCGAGGAGCGGCTCCACCTCCATCCGCAGTACGTCCTGGAGAACGGGGTCGACTTCGCGCACTTCGGGTTCGTCCACAAAGTGCCGATCATCCCGGTCTTCACCAGGCAGGACTTCGACGAGCCGGTCTCCTACGTCGATTTCACCATCGCGTTCGAGGGCTCGCCGGGTTCGATCGAGGAGGTCGACAGCGGGGTCGAGGCCATCAACGGCGGGCTGGGGGTCGCCGTCACCCGGAGCCACGGGATGGTCGACAACCGCACCGCGACCTGCGTCACCCCCGTCGACGACGAGACCTGTGACGTCCGGTTCTCCGTCTGGATCCGCCGGCGCCCGGACCTGGGCGACGCCGAGTCCGCCGAGCGCGCGGCCAGGCACGGCCGCGGCGTGATCGAGCAGTTCGAGGCCGACCTCGCCATCTGGAGACACCAGAAGTACTCCGACCCCGCCGCGCTCGCCCCCGGCGAATACGAGGGGTTCACCGCCCTGCGGACATGGGCCACCCAGTTCTATCCCGATCATCCACTCCCCGAAAGGTGACACCTCAGATGACCAGCAGCACCAGTGAGCCCGCCCGCGTGTTCCAGGTCGCCACCGGCAACGTCGGCAGCGAGATGATCAAGCGGATCGGCACCCACCCGGACCTCGAACTCGTGGGCGTCCACTGCTACTCGCCCGAGAAAGTCGGCCGAGACGTAGGCGAGCTGGCCGGCATCGCGCCGGTCGGGATTCTCGCGACCGGCACCGTCGAGGAGATCGTCGCGGCCCGGCCGGACGTGGTGACGTTCCACGGCGTCTTCCCCGACGAGGACCTCTACCTGCAGGTCCTCGAGGCCGGCATCAACATCGTCACCACCGCCGACTGGATCACCGGGCACCACCGCGATCTCAACCATCCGCACCCGTCCGGCCGGTCGTGGCGGGAGATCCTGGACGAGGCCGCGAAGTCCGGTGGGGCCACCTTCTACGGAACCGGCATGAACCCGGGCCTCAACCAGATCCTCGGCCTGGTCGCCTCGGCCGACGTGGCCGACATCGAGAACGTCACCACGATCGAGTCCGTCGACGTGTCCTGTCACCACTCCGCCGACACCTGGACGGAGGTCGGCTACGGCAGGCCCGTCGACGATCCCGCGCTGCCGGGGATGCTGCGCAAGTACACCGAGGTGTTCGCGGACTCGGTGTACATGATGGCCGACGCGTTCGACCTCGAGCTGGACGAGGTGGTGTTCGACTGCGAACTGGGCGCCTGCACCGAGGACGTCGACCTGGGCTGGTACCGGCTACCCGAGGGGTCCCTCGGCGGGAGTTACATCAAGTACCTGGGGATGGTCGACGGGGTCTCGCGGATCGAGACCCACCTCGAGTGGCAGATGACCCCGCTCACCGAGCCCAAGTGGGACATCAAGGGGTGCTACATCACGATGATCAAGGGCGATCCGCAGATCTACAACAAGCACATGATCTTCCCCGCCCCCGGCGTCGACCTCTCCGATCCCGAGGACTTCGCGTCCATCGGCATGACCGTGACCGGGCTGCCCGCGCTCAACTCGATCAGGTCGGTCATCGCCGCGCCCGCCGGGGTGGTCACCAGCGCAGATCTGCCGCTGCGGACGTTCGCCGGCAGGTTCGCGAGGTAGCGGGCCACCGGGCTCGGCGGCCGTGGCTCCCTCGGCGGCGGCGGCT
>NZ_JAALEE010000332.1:0-2121 GCF_014145265.1 Dietzia sp. CW19
GCGCCGCCTCGGATCCGGCGTGACCGCCCGGCGCCACGCCGTGCTCGCCGTCATCGCGGCGGTCCTGGCGGTGGTGCTGTGGTGGCTGTCGCGCGACCTCGTGGCCGTCCGGCCACCCCAGGTCGACCCGCCGGTCGACGGTGTCATCCTGCGGACCTACACCGAGCCCTGGCTGCTGCTGGCGGCCACATTGTCGGCCGGCGTCGCGATGGTCTCCACCACGCTCGCGTTGCTGACCCGAGGCAGCCGGTATGAACAGTGATATATCTACTTCTGCCTGCACTTTTCCGGCACGCACCCCGCTCGCGGTAACGATCGGATGACGGTTCCCTGAGTCGGTGCCAGTTGGTGCGGCGTGGCACCGGCCACAGGCTACATTTGGAGCGGTTCGGACGCTTGTGACGCTCGTGATCTTGAGCGGTCGCGGCGTCCGATTCGTCTGGCAGTCATCTACAGAACATGGAATCGGGGATCGGTGCAGCCGTCTAGCACTTTCGTTGGCACCACCGCGGTCGTTGGGGCGATCGCACTTCTTGGTACCGGAGTGGCTGCCGCCGCCCCGGTCAAGTGGCAGGACTGTACCGAGATGCTCGGGATCGAGGCCGAATACGTGCCGGCCGGTCTCGAGTGCGGGACCGTCGAGGTCCCCGTCGACTACAGCCAGCCCGACGGCGCCCGGACCGAGGTCGCGCTGACCCGCATCAAGGCGTCCTCCGGGCAGGCCCGGTCGGCCGTCTTCGGCAATCCCGGCGGCCCCGGCAACTACGCCCTCAACTTCTGGAGCCCGGCCTTCGACGGCACCGCGCCCGCCGGCCTGTACGAGAACCACGACCTCGTGGCCGTCCAGCCGCGTGGCCTCTACGGCTCCAACCCGATGACCTGTGACGTCGCCTTCGTCGGCCCCACCACCGCCAATGCGCTGCACGACGCCTGTTTCGGGACCGACCCGGCCTACATGGCCTCGTTCACCACCGAGAACGCGGCCCGCGACATGAACTCCGTCCGCGAATCTCTCGGACTCGCGGAGATCGACTACGTGGGCGTGTCCTACGGCACCGCGATCGGCACCGACTTCGCGACCCTGTTCCCCGAGCACACCGGCCGCATGGTGCTGGACTCCAACACGCACCCCGACTGGCGGTGGTCCACCCAGGCCGAGCAGGGCGCGCTCGCCCAGGAACGGCGTCTGAACGACATCTTCACGTGGATCGCCGAGCGAGACGACTACTACGGCCTCGGCGACACCCCGCGCAAGGTGTTCCACTCCTGGAAGTGGGTCACCGACCAGGAGGTGGGGGGACCCGCCAACCTCACCCCGCCGCCGGCCGAGACCCGCGACCTGCCCGTCGAGCTGCGGGGCACCGCGCTCGAGCGTCCCGCGTTGGACACCATCAACGGCACCGCGCCCGCCCTCGCCCGCGTCGAGGGCCTCGGCCGCGCCGTCGCGCTGCAGGGTCTGACCAACAACGCCACCACCGGGTTGTACGACGCCACGGTGGGCGCGACCTACTCCGAGCAGGCGTGGCCGATGCTGGCGCACATGCTCAAGTACTACAACGACGGCGGCAACATCGCCCGGGTCGACTACCCGACGGCCGCCCGGATCGTCGCCGCGCAGGAGAGCCGCTCGCCGGTCTTCCGCACCGACATCGAGATGAACGCGATCATCACGTGCAACGAGACCGCCTCGCCGCCGAGCGAGCTCGGCGTCATGGCTGCCAAGGCGGATCGCTACACGGGCGGAAACAAGCTCACCACCCGCGCCGCGGCCGAGGCCGCCGGTGACGACTGTGTGGGCTGGGCGCCGGTCGCACGCACCATCCAGCCGAACGGCGACGCCCTCGACCAGAAGCCGCTCGTCCTGCACTCGGAGAAGGACGCCGTCACCCCGATCGCCGGTGCCCACAGGGTCGTCGAGACGCTCGACGGGACGCTGGTCGTCGTCGGCGGCGGCGAGCACGGCACCTTCCGCACAGGGAACGCTGCCGTCGACGCGGTGGTGATGGAGTTCCTCGAGACCGGGGTCGCCACCCCGGGGCGCGTCGAGGGCAAGCCCTCGCCGGAGCCTCTGCCCAGGTGGGGTCAGGCCGAGCGCGCGGCCGCCGCCCAGCAGGGCATGTC
>NZ_JAALEE010000030.1:0-7374 GCF_014145265.1 Dietzia sp. CW19
GGTGGAGTCGCTGGTGGCCTGGCGCGACGGCCGCTGACGGCCCGGCTCCGTCGCTGAGGGGCGGACTCAGCCGCGGTTGACGGCGCGGTCGGCCCGGCGCCACACGCGGACGGTGTAACCGGACGCCGCGAGCATGAGCACCAGCACGAACGAGGCGAGGATCGACGGGCGCCCGACCACGATCAGGCCGACCGCGTTGACCAGCGCGAGGACGGTGAAGAACCCGACGAACCCGCCCAGGACCTCCAGCCGCTGCCGGGTCCCGAGCGCGTCCCCGCCGCTCCGAGCCACGACCGGTCAGCTCTTCAGACCGCCGGCGGTGAGACCGGAGATGATCCGTCGCTGGAAGATCAGCACCATGATCACCAGCGGGACGGTGACGAGCGCACCCGCCGCCATGATCGCCGCGTGCGGCGGAATGTAGGGGTTGACCCCGGAGAACCGGGCGATCGCCACGGTGACCGGCTCGGTCGAGGAGTTGGACAGCTGCTGCGACAGCAGGAACTCGTTCCACGTGATGATGAACGCCAGGATCGCGGTGGTGAACAACGCCGGCGCGGCGAGCGGCAGGATGATCTTGATGAACGCCTGGCCGCGGGTGGCGCCGTCGACGCGCGCCGCCTCCTCCAGCTCCCAGGGCAGGTCGTTGAAGAACGAGGTCAGGGTGTAGATGGTCAGGGGCAGCGCGAACGAGATGTTGGGGATGATGAGCGCCTGGTAGGTGCCGATCCACCCGATGTCGGTGAACAGCTGGAACAGCGGCGTGACCAGCGCGACGCCGGGGAACATCGACGCGGCCAGGATGACGCCGGTGACGAAGAACTTCCCGCGGAAGTCGACCCGCGCGAGCGCATAGGCGGTGAAGACGCCGAAGAGCAGCGCCAGCGCGGTGGTGATGGAGCTGATGATCACCGAGTTGATGATCGCACCGAAGAAGTTGTTGCCCGCGTCCGTGGCCAGTGCCTCACGGAAGTTGTCCAGGGTGAGGTGCGAGGGCACGGGACTGGCGGAGAACACGAACCGGTTGTCGCGGAACGCGGTGACGAGCATCCAGTAGAACGGCGCGAGCCCCCAGATCAGGATGAGCAGGGCCCCGATGTAGGTGCCGATCCTCGGGCCGAGTGGCTTGCGGGGCGGCCGAAGGTCGTCGTTGTTGTCCCGATCGTGGAGACCGGGGTGTGACGACGACGAGGTGGGCGGCCGCGTGGTGGACGACGTGGACGGTTCAGGCGCTCGGTGACTCACCGGATCTCCTCCTTCTTGCCGGTGCGGTCATCGACGACATTCGCGCCGAGGAACTTCACCATGACGAACGCCACGGCGAAGATCAGCAGGAACACCAGTGTCGATATGGCGGACGCGCTGTTGAAGTTGCCCATCCGCATCTCGTTGACCACCAGCATGGACACCGTCGCGGTGGGCGAGCCGGAGTTGGCCGACACGAGGATCACGGGCAGGTCGTACATGCGCAGCGCGTCGAGGGTGCGGAAGAGGATCGCCACCATCAGGGCCGGCCGGACCAGCGGCAACGTGATCCTGGTGAACTGCTGCCACCGTGAGGCGCCGTCCACTCGGGCCGCCTCGTAGACGTCCCCGGGGATCATCTGCAACCCGGCGAGGATCAGCAGCGCCATGAAGGGCGCGGTCTTCCACACGTCCGCGATGATGATGGCCATACGGGCGTAGAACGGGTCGGTGGTCCAGGCGATGTTGGTGCCCAGCATCGTGTTGGCGATCCCGTTGGGGGCGAAGATGAACGCCCAGAGCTTGGCGGTGACGGCGGTGGGGATCGCCCACGGCACGAGGACCGCCGCGCGCAGGAGCGAGCGTCCCCAGATGCTCTTGCCCATGACCACCGCCATGGCGAAGCCGAGCACGGTCTCGAGCGAGACGGTGGTGACGGTGAAGAACAGGGTGTTGCCCATGGCGGGCCAGAAGTCGACGGCCGAGACACCGGGCGGGCAGGGGATGGTGCCGTCGCCGCCCCGGGCCGGGCACGCCTGGGTGAGCCAGTAGAGATAGTGCTGGAACCCGGCGAACCCACCGTCCGAGAACATCCCCGTGGCGGGATCGAGGCCGCGGTCGGCCTGGAAGGACAGGTACACCGCACGGACGACCGGGTAACCGATCACCACCGCGAGGATCGCGAGCGCGGGGCCCACCATCCACACCGGACGCCAGTCGAATCTCTTCTCGACCAGTGGCGCCGGGGACTTCTCACTCGTCGTCATCGCTGCAGCTCCTCATCGGATCGCACCCGCCCTCACCACGACGGCCGATGGGCCCCGGGAATGCTACCCGGGGCCCATCAGCGCGGTGATGTCATACCTGCTGTTCAGACTCTGGTGTCACTGAGCCGCTTGGTCGATCGCGGCGCTCATGTCGGTGAGCGCCTGCTCGACGTTCTTCTCGCCACGCAGCGCGGCGAACGTGTTGTCCTGGATCGCCTTGGACACCGCCGGGTAGTACGGCGTGACCGGGCGCGGCTCGGCGTTCTCGAGAGCCGCCTTGAGGGCCGGCATGTACGGGAACTCCTGCTGCAGCGCCTCGTCGTCGTAGATCGAGGACAGGACCGGCGGGAACGACTGCTCGGCGAAGCCCATCTGGACGTCCTCGGAGATGATGAACTCGAGGAACGCCTGCGCCGTGGCCTTGTTCTCGGAGAACACGTTGATGGCGTTGTTGTAGCCGCCGAGGGTGGACCGGCCTGCGCCGTCCTGGCCGACGATGGGTGCGACCTCGAACCGGCCCTGGACCTGGGACGTGGGATCGGACTGGCCCGACTCGTACATGTACGGCCAGTTGTAGGAGTACATGGTCTCGCCGGCGAGGAAGGCCTGCGCGGTCTCCTCCTCCGTGAAGGCGTCGGTCTGCGGGGGGATCACGCCGTTCTGGTAGGCGTCGACCAGGGCGGTGAGGCCGGCGCGTGCCTGATCGGTGTCGAGCTCCGGGGTCTGCCCGTCGTCACCCACGACCTGACCGCCCCAGCTGTGGATGAACTGGGTGGCGGCGACGGTGAGGCCCTCGTAGAGGCTGAGCTGCGTCTGCAGGCAGTCGACGTCGGCGCCTTCGGCGGCCTCGCAGGACGCGACCAGTGCGTCCCAGTTGGCGGGCGCCTCCGGCTGGAGGTCCGTGCGGTAGTACAGCAGCTGGGCGTTGGTGTTCTGCGGGATGCCGTAGAGCGTGCCGTTGTAGGTCGCGGAGTCCACGGCGGCCTCGATCAGGCCGGACGTGTCGACCTCGGTGTCGCCCTCGATCGGCTGCAGCCACCCGTTGGCCGCGAAGTACGCGGTGTCCGTGACGTCGAGAGCGAACACGTCGTACTCGCCGCTCTCGGTCTGGAGGGACTGCGTGAGGGTGTCCCGCTGACCGTCCTGCTCGGCGGGGAGCTCACGGAGGGTGACCTCCTGGTCGGGGTTCTCCGCGTTCCACTGCTCGATGACGGGACGGAGCTTGTCCGTGTCGTTGCTGCCCATCGCGAAGGTGATCGGGCCGACGCCCGAGGTGCCGGCCTCCGCCTGCTCGTCGGATTCGTCACCACCACCGTTGCCACAGGCCGCGGTGAGCACCGCGACCATGGATGCGGCCGCCGCCGCCTTGAGGAACCTGCCGTGAACGGCCATGCGCTCTCTCCTATTGTCGTGTCTCGCCTACCGCCGACGTGTGCCGGCGGTCGGGTGATCCCGGGTTCACTGTGACGCGGGTCTCTCTGAGGTCCCGCTGAGCGTAACCCACACGGGGCCTGTGGCGTCGGACCATGGACGGTCCCATCGCCGACTCCCCGCCGTACCGCCGCCCGTGGGCCGCGAGACTCAGATCACACGCGACACTCTAGCAACAACAGATGTTGCAATCCGCCACTACCGCCCTCATCGGGCCTGTGGCCCGCCTCGTCGAGCCCTGTGGCCCGCCTCGGCGCACCCGGTCACCGCAGTCGCAGGCCGGTCTCCACGTCGAAGAAGCGGACCTCGCCGTCGAGCGCGGCCAGGAACATGGTCTCGCCCTTACCCGGGTGGTCACCCGATTCGGCCCGGTAGACCACCGGGTGCCCGTCCGCGGTGGAGCAGTGCAGGTAGCTGTCCGCCCCCAGCTCCTCGACCAGGTCCACGGTCACCTCCAACCCGTGACCGTCCCCGGCGATCCGCAGGTGCTCCGGCCGCACGCCCACGGTGACCCTCGGTCCGGACCCCGGCGGGACCTCTTCCGCGAAACCCTCCAGGTCCACTCTGCCGTCCGAGACGGGCGCGTCGAAGAGGTTCATCGACGGCGATCCGATGAAGCCGGCGACGAAGGCGTTGACCGGGTTGTGGTACAGCTCGCGCGGGGTGTCGACCTGCTGCAGGATGCCGTCCTTGAGCACCGCCACCCGATCCCCCATCGTCATGGCCTCGACCTGGTCGTGGGTCACGTAGATCATGGTGGTGCGCAGTTCACGCTGCAATTTGGCGATCTGGGCGCGGGTGGCCACCCGGAGCTTGGCGTCGAGGTTCGACAGCGGCTCGTCCATGAGGAACACCTGCGGGTTGCGCACGATCGCCCGACCCATGGCGACCCGCTGGCGCTGACCACCGGAGAGTTCCTTGGGCTTGCGGTCGAGGTAGTCCGTGAGGTCGAGCATCTCCGCGGCGCGGTCCACCCGCTCCGCGATCTCCTTCTTGGAGGCCTTGGCCAGCTTGAGCGCGAAACCCATGTTCTCGCGCACGGTGTAGTGCGGGTAGAGCGCGTAGTTCTGGAAGACCATCGCGATGTCCCGGTCCTTGGGCTCCGTCCCGGTGACGTCCCTGTCACCGATGAGGATGCGTCCGGCCGAGACGTCCTCGAGCCCGGCGAGCGCGCGGAGAGTGGTGGACTTCCCGCAGCCCGACGGTCCCACCAGGACCAGGAACTCGCCGTCGGCGATCTCCAGGTCGAGTCGGTCCACACTGCGCCGTGCGGCGCCCGGGTAGATGATGGACACGTTCTCGAAGGTCACCGTAGCCATGGAGAGATCCTTCCCTTCACCGGCAGGAACGTGCCGGACGATCCGAGATTGAGGGTTGTCACGACGACTGTAGCGTCACGGGACCGGTGTTCACCGGCACTGCGCCCACAGTTCATCCGCACGTGTCCTCAGCACGCCCGCGCCGTCGCCCGCGCTCCCTAGGGTCACAGCGTCCTCGTGCGCCCGTGTGGGGCGCACACGTCCTCAGGGAGAACCGTTGTCAGTCCGCAGTCTGCTTCCGATCGCCACCCCCGGAATCTCCAACCGCCAGCACCTGACCTGTGTGTACAAGTGCGGTGACCAGTGCGCGGCGCCGGTCCCCAACACGAGCGACAACCCGTACTTCGGGGACGTCGCCACCGAGATCAGCCGCCGGGGGGCGCTCAAGGCGGCGGGCGTGGTCGCGCTCGCGGTGGGGGCCACCCAGGTCCTGCCCGCCTCCGTCGCCGCGCAGGGTTCCCTCGGCACGGGCTCGGCCGGGGCACCCGGGTCGACGGGTGGGGGCACCCTCGACACCGGTTTCCTCCCCGTGGAGCCCAACACCGCGGACGCCGTCACCGTGCCCGTCGGGCACTCCAGCGACGTGGTGATCCGCTGGGGCGACCCGGTGGTCCCCGGGGCGCCCGGCTTCGACTTCGAGAACCAGACGGCCGCCGCGCAGGCGGTGCAGTACGGCTTCAACTGCGACCTGGCGGTCCTGTTCCCCATGGACGACCGCGACGACCGGTTCCTGCTCACCGTCAACCACGAGTACACCACCGAGCCGATGATGTTCCGCGGGTACGACTCCGCCGCCCCGACCCGCGAGCAGGTGGAGATCGCCTGGGCCGCACACGGCATGACGGTGGTGGAGCTCGCCAGCAGGCCGTCCGACGGCGGGCTCGATCCCGTGATGGGGTCCTACAACCGCCGCATCACCGCGACGACGCCGTTCGAGCTGCGGGGCCCGGCCGTCGGCCCCCTCACCCGGACCACCGCCGACCCCACCGGGACCCGCGTGCTGGGAACACTCAACAACTGCGCCGGCGGCCACACCCCCTGGGGAACAGTCCTGTCCGGCGAGGAGAACTTCAACCAGTACTTCGGCACCACCGGCTCCGTGACCGACCCGGCGCGTGTGGAGGCCCTGCGTCGCTACGGCGTGGCGGTCGGTGAGTCGGGCCGCAAGTGGGAGCGCTTCGACAGCCGCTTCGACCTGGCCGCCGAGCCGAACGAGGTCAACCGTTTCGGCTACATCGTCGAGGTCGATCCCTGGAACCCGGACTCCACGCCGGTCAAGCACTCGGCGCTCGGGCGGTTCAAGCACGAGGGCGGGACCGTTCACGTGACCGCCGACGGGACCGTCGTCATCTATTCGGGCGACGACGAGCGGTTCGACTACCTCTACAAGTTCGTCTCCAGCCGGAAGATGGTGCCGGGACGGACCGCGGCGGCGCGGACCCAGAACATGAGGATCCTCGACGAGGGGACGCTCTACGTGGCCACCTTCACCGGCAACTCCCCGGAGTCGGAGATCGACGGGTCGGGCACGCTCCCCTCGGACGGCGCGTTCGACGGGACGGGCGGCTGGATCCCGCTCATGACCGTCGACGCGGCCGGCAACGCCGTCTCCCACGTCACCGGCATGACCGCGGAGCAGGTCGCCGTGTACACACGCATGGCGGGCGACGCGGTCGGGGCCACCAGGATGGATCGGCCGGAGGACGTCGAACCCAGCCCCACGACCGGCAAGGTGTACATGGCGCTGACCAACAACACCCGCCGCACCGTCGGCCAGGTCGACGAGGCCAACCCCCGGCACGACAACAAGCACGGGCAGGTCGTCGAGATCACCGACGACCACGCCGGGACGACCTTCGGCTGGAACCTGCTCCTGGTGTGCGGCGACCCCGCCGCCGCCGACACCTACTTCGGCGGCTTCGACAAGTCCAAGGTCAGCCCGATCTCGTGCCCGGACAACGTGGCCTTCGACCCCTCCGGTGGGCTGTGGGTGTCCACCGACGGCAACGCGCTCGGATTCAACGACGGGCTCTACTCGGTGGCCACAGAGGGGCCGAACCGGGGCGAGACCAAGCTGTTCCTCACCGTGCCGATCGGTGCGGAGACCTGCGGTCCGCTCGTCTTTGCCGACCGCGCGATCGTCAACGTCCAGCACCCCGGGGAGAAGGACGGGGCCTCGATCGAGAACCCCGCCTCCCACTGGCCCGACGGCGGGACGTCGCAGCCACGTCCGTCGACGGTCGTGGCGTGGAGGGACGGGTTCACCGGCGGGACCGGGCCGCTCTCCGCGGGGTCGCTGTCCGCGGGGTCACTCCCGGCGGGCTCGTCGGGTTCCTGATCGTCCGTGTGCGGGGGCGGGGGGCGGGGTCAGGTCGTCGTACCCGGCCCGCCTG
>NZ_JAALEE010000333.1:0-5802 GCF_014145265.1 Dietzia sp. CW19
CGCGACCGCGAGGAGGTCGCGGCCCGCGACGGCGTCGTCGAGCGCGGCGATCTGGATCGCGCTCGCCGGGCCGTCGACGACGGTGGAGACGGCGTGTCTGACCGGGACCGCGACGCCGAGCCCGGCGAGTAGACGGCCCAGATCGGTCCGAGCCGGCCCGGTCAGGCCCGCACCTCCGTACGGTCGCCGCTCCACTGAGTGTGGAAGCTGCCCTCGCGGTCGGTCCGCAGGTACGTGTGGGCGCCGAAGAAGTCGCGCTGTCCCTGGATGAGCGCGGCGGGCAGTCGTTCGGTCCGGAGCCCGTCGTAGTAGGCCAGGGCCGCGGAGAACCCGGGCGCCGGGATACCCGCGGTCACCGCCGTGGTGACGACGCGCCGCCAGCTGTCGACGCAGTCGGCGAGCGCCTCGGCGAAGTAGGGGGCGGCCAGGAGAGTGGGGAGATCGGCGTTCTCCGCGTAGGCCTCGCGGATGCGGTCGAGGAAGGTGGCGCGGATGATGCATCCCCCACGCCAGATCGTGGCCAGGTCACCCCTCGCCACATCCCACCCGTACTCGGCGGTGGCAGCGGTGATCTGGTCGAATCCCTGAGCGTAGGCGATGACCTTCGACGCGTAGAGCGCGCGCCGGACGTCCTCGATGAACTCTGGGCCGGTGCCGCTCGGGGTCGACACCGCGCCGGAGGGCAGCGCGCGGCCCGCCTCGCGCTGCGGTACCGAACTGGACAGGGCGCGGGCGAAGACGGCCTCGGCGATACCGGTCACCGGGACTCCCAGATCCAGTGCGGACTTGACCGTCCAGCGGCCGGTGCCCTTCTGGCCCGCGCGGTCGACGATCACGTCGACCAGGGGATACCCGGTCTCGGCGTCCACCTGGGCGAGCACCTCCGCGGTGATCTCGATCAGGTAGGAGTCGAGTTCGCCGGTGTTCCACTCGCGGAACACCTCGGCCATGGCCGCAGGCTCGATCCCCGCCACACCGCGCAGGAGGTGGTACGCCTCGCCGATGAGCTGCATGTCCGAGTACTCGATCCCGTTGTGCACCATCTTCACGAAGTGACCGGAACCGTCCTCGCCGATGTGGGTGCAGCACGCGGTCCCGTCGACCTTGGCGGAGATGTCCTCGAGCATGGGCCCGACGACCTCGTAGCTGGAGGCCGGGCCACCCGGCATGATGGACGGGCCCTCGAGGGCGCCCTCCTCGCCGCCGGAGATCCCGGCGCCGATGAACCGGATCCCGCGGTCGGCCATCGCCTTCTCCCGGCGGATGGTGTCGGTGTAGAGGGAATTGCCCCCGTCGATGATGATGTCGCCCTCGTCGAACGCCTCGGCGAGGGCGTCGATCACCGCGTCGGTGGGTGCCCCGGCCTGAACCATGACGAGCGCACGTCGCGGCGACCGGAGTGCGGCGGCGAACTCCTCGATGGTCTCGGTGCGGACGAAGTCCCCGTCCCGGCCGTGCTCGTCCAGGAGAGCGTCGGTCTTGCCGGCGGAGCGGTTGTGTACGGCGACCGTGTACCCGTGGCGGGCGAAGTTCCGTGCGATGTTCGAGCCCATCACGGCGAGTCCGGTGACTCCGATGTCGGCGGTCCCGTTGGTGTCTGAGGTCGGCTGCGCGTCCTCGCGCTCAGTACTCATGTGTCTCAGAGTAGTCCACGGGTTCCCGGGCAGTGGACCTGCATCGATGGGGGAGACGGGCCGTCCGGCGGGCATCCGCGAACCTGAGTGTTTGCTGACAGGTCAGTGGTGCACTGAGTGCAACGATTGCCGGAACCGGTCCGAAACCCTTGGTTGTACGAGGTGGTGTGTTGTATCACTTATTACCGGGCCGGGACACCGGTGCACCCGCGGAACGGGGGGAAACGCGCCGCGGTGTGGCGCCGGTGTGCAGGCGGCCCGAGTGAGAAGTGATCAGCGAGGGGGAAGCAGCAGACATGACCAGCTCCATGCTGCCCACACAGATCGTGGGTACGCGCACGGTGTTCGACGACACGGTCGAGATACTCGCCGGGTTCAGACCGGGATACCCGAAGTTCTACTCGATCGCGGATCTCGGTACCCAGTCCCGCCGCCGGTGGGTTCCGCTGGAGCGTGCGGTGGACGGCGGACGTGTCGAGACGATGTTCCGCAACTACTTCGCGGAGTCCGGGGACATCCGGTTCTCGACGTACCTCGTCGCCGACGCGTTCGCCCACGGGGTGATCGGCCGGGCGGTCGCGAGCTTCGTCACCATCGGCCGGGTGTGGGACACGGGTGCGGAGAACCTCGCGGTCCGCACCGACATCGAGGGAGGGCTCGACTGGGCGGGCGTCCGGGACACCACCTTGCGACTGCTCTGTGATGATCCGTCCGCGGGTTCGCCGGGGACCGTTGTCCTGCCGTGCGAGCAGGCCCTCGCGCAGTGGCTCGCCTGCCGGTCACGCATGACCCTGAGTCCGGTGTTCGACGATCTCTCCCGCGTGAGCAACTGCAGCGTCGACACCCTGTGGTCGGTGGTCGGGGAGTGCGTGCTGGGTGCCGCGACGATCGTCCCGACCTTCGCCGACACGAGTGCGGAGACCGGATACCGCCGCGGACAGCTGGTGCTGCAGGCGCTCCACGACTCAGGTCTGGCGGTACGGAGGCGCAGCGCCCTTCCGCGAACGCCCGGATCGGGACCGATCCCGGTGCGCGACAGGGGTTGGCGCTCGGTCCGCTGATCCCGCCTGACCCGGCTCGGTCCGCTGATCCCGCCTGGCCCGGCCCGGCCCGCTGGGCCCGGCTGACCTGACCTGACGCGCGTGACCCCGCACGGCTCGGCTGCGCGGACGCGGAGGCGCGGTAGCGTCGGTACCCGAATCGCCCGGACAGCCCGGGCCGGGAGAAGAGGTCCGATGTCCGACGCGGTCGAGAACGAGTTCATCCAGTTGATCCGGGGACGGTCCGGAACCGGTTTCGGCGGCGGGATCGGCATCGACTACCGGGAGATCACTCCCGACAGGGTCGTGGTCTCGGTCGACATCGCGCCGCACCTGCACCAGCCCTACGGGATCGTCCACGGCGGCGTCTACTGTGCCATCGCCGAGGAGGTCGCGAGTGTGGCGGGCGCGGTGTGGCTCGGTGGTGAGGGCAAGGTGGTCGGGGTCAACAACTCGACCGACTTCCTGCGGGCCGTCACCGAAGGCACGCTCACGGCGACCGGTACCCCCGTGCACCGGGGACGCAGCCAGCAGCTGTGGCGTGTCGAGATCACCGACGACGAGGGGCGACTCGCTGCCGTGGGTCAGGTCCGGCTGGCGAACCTCCAGTAGGCCCGGTCGCCGGGCGAGAAGCCCTGTCCGGCCCGGGGCGCGCGGCGACAACCGGGGCAGAACAGCGAGAGCGCCCGGCGGGATGTCCCGCCGGGCGCTCGTCCCGGAACCGATCGACTCGCCGAACCGGCTGAGTCGTCGCTCCTCAGTCGCCGATCGACGTGGTCTCCACGGCCCGGTCGCGGGCCTCCTCCGCCGAGCGGGCCTTCTCATGGGCCGCCACCCGCTCGATGGCCTGTCGACCGTAGACCCACTGTTGCGTGGAGGTCAGCTGGGAGCGGTGGTCACCGCCCATGTGCATTCCCCAGGAGAACATGGTGGTCAGGCGGTTCTTGAACCCGATGAGGTACGCGAGGTGCACCACGAGCCACATCACCCAGGCGATGAAGCCGGAGATCTCCAGCCTGCCCACCTTCACCACCGCGCTGTAACGCGACACGGTGGCCATGGAGCCCTTGTCGAAGTACTTGAACGGCGGTCGCTCGGCGGGGGACCTGCCCTTCTCGACCTCGGCCATGATCTGCTTCGCGGCGTACTTGCCGCCCTGGATGGCGACCTGTGCGACGCCGGGGAGCTTGTCGAGACTCATCATGTCGCCGACGACGAAGATCTCGGGGTGCCCGGGCAGCGAGAGATCCTTCTGCACCAGGACCCGTCCCGCGCGATCGATCTCGGCCTCCGTCTGGTCGGCGAGCATCTTGCCGAGCGTGCTGGCCTGGACGCCCGCGGACCAGATCTTGCAGGTGGCGTCGATCCGGCGGACCGAACCGTCCGGGTCCTTCACCTCGATCCCGCGCTGGTCCACATCGGTGACCATGGCGTTGAGCTGGATCTCGACGCCCATCTTCTCGAGCCGGGCCCGAGCCGCGTTGCCCAGTTTGTTGCCGAACGGCGGGAGGACGGCGGGGGCCGCGTCCAGGAGGATCACCCGGGCGGAGGCGGGATCGATACGGCGGAAGGTGTTCTTCAGGGTGTGCTGGGCCAGCTCCGCGACCTGCCCGGCCATCTCGACACCGGTCGGTCCCGCGCCCACGATGATGAACGTGAGGAGGCGGCGGCGCTCCTCGTCGTCCTCGGTGACCTCCGCCTGCTCGAAGCAGCCGAGGATCCGGCTGCGAAGTTCGAGGGCGTCGTCGACGGTCTTCATGCCGGGGGCCCAGCGTTCGAAGTGGTCGTTGCCGAAGTACGACTGATTGGCGCCGGCGGCCACGATGAGGCTGTCGTACTCGAGGTCGAACTTGATGTGACCTGCCGAGGCGTAGACCGTCTTGGCGGCCACGTCGATCTTGTTGACGTCACCGAGGATGCAGGTGACGTTCTTCTGGTCGCGCAGGATGAGCCGGGTGGGCGGGGCGATCTCGCCCACCGAGAGGATGCCGGTCGCGACCTGGTAGAGAAGCGGCTGGAAGAGGTGGTGCCCGGTCTTGGCGACCAGGGTCACGTCCACATCCGCCTTCTTCAGTTGCTGGGCCGCGAAGAGCCCGCCGAAGCCGGACCCGATGATGACGACTCGGTGCCGGCGTCCGGCCGGTGCGGTGGCGGTGACCTGGTCGTGTGCGGGCTCGGTCATGGCGGCTCCTGGTGAAGGTGAGACTGTCGTGGTGAGCGCGGGGCTCGCCGATCGGGTCCCCGGGCGGGTCACGCGCGGGAACGAGTCCCCAGGGTAGTGGTATGCGGTAGCCGGTGCACACGTAGTGGGCTCGCCGCGGTGAACGCTCCCCCCGTCGCGCCTGACCCGCCCGGGCGACGTGCGGCGGTACCGTCGCACTGACGACACCCCTGAGGAGGGACCCGGTGGTCAGACTCGAACCGCAGACCGTCGACCTCGATCGTTGGCCCGCGCTCGCGGAGCCGGACGGGATGGGCGGACAGGCCGCGGGGGAGGTCGCCCAGGCCCTGAGGAGGTCGACCAGGGACCTCGGTCTGAGGATCGACTACCCGGATTCGACGGCGGCGGGCGAGTACGACGCCCCTGTCCGAGTGGTCCTGCGGGAGCCCGAGCGCTTCTGGGCGCGCCTCGCGTCCGCCGGGGTGCTCGGCCTGGGAGAGTCCTACATGGCCGGTGAGTGGACGACCACCGACCTCGGCGCGGCCATAGGAACCCTCGGCCCGTGGATCGCGGGGAACTCCGACTGCGCCCACCCGGGTGAACGAGCCTATGGGCGCGACGGTCGCGGGAGCCCCGGTGGTGGGCGACGGCGCGGGGGACCGGTGGTGGTGGAGCTCGAGGATTCCGTTCCCGGTGCGCTCACCTCCCTCTACACCGACGAGACGATGTCGACGGCGGGCGCCGTGTTCGCTTCCGGTGCACGCACCCGTGCACGGATGGAGGACGGGACCGACGTGGTCCACCTCGAGGTCCCGGCTTCGCGCCCCCGGCGCAACGACCTGGGGGACGCCCAACGGCGGTCGGCCGACACGCTGCTCACCCTTGCCGGCGTCGGGGCCGGCACCCGGGCCCTCGTCGCCACTCCCGGGTGGGGTGAGTTGCCGATGCGGGCCGCCGAGCGCGGGGC
>NZ_JAALEE010000334.1:0-3699 GCF_014145265.1 Dietzia sp. CW19
CCGCGGACCTACGCGCCCGCGGCGGGTCGGTCCCCGGCCCGTGTCCCCAGCGGACGCGGGATGGACCCCACGAACTGCATGGAGCGGTACGGCCAGCCGGCGGGGCCCGCGGCCGAGTCGTGGGTGTTCCACTGGCTCACGACCACGTGCCACTCCTCGGGGGTGGACCCCGGGACCGGGCAGCCGCAGTAGAGCTGGGCGACGCGTGCCGGACCCGCGGCGGGATCTGAGCCGTCGGACTCGTCGCCCCAGGCACAGCCGTGCAGGAGCGTGGTGTGGGTCGTCACCGACCTGTCCAGTAGGTCGGCGCCGATGTGCGGGAAGGTGAGGCAGTCGATCCGGTAGTGCTCGGCGTCGAAGTAGGTGAGGGTCCAGAAGTCCTCGCACCGCCGCAGGTACATCTCGCCGATGCGGCCCGGAAGCACGATTGTCGTGGGGTTGCCCCAGTCCCAGGCGCCCTCGCGGTAGCCCCACGTCTGCCACCCGTTGACGCCGGGATCCGCCAGGTGCTCCTCGCGGACCCGCATGAGGATGACCCCCTTGTCCCGCTGGAACCCGGTCGACATGACGTAGACGAATCCGTCCCCGCCTGTCTCCCACGTCCACAGCTGGCGGTGGCCGCCCTCGAGCCGGGGGGAGAACGTGACACCGGTCGGCTCCCAGGTGCTCCCGTCGTCGACCGAGCGGTGGATCTCGGTCCGGGTGACCGTCCCCAGCCCCTCGTTGACCATGACGTGGAGATACATCGTGTCGCCGAGGGTCAGGACGTCGCCGGGGAGGACGGTGGAACAGCCCCGGCCGTGGACGTAGTCGATGAGTTGCCCCGCGTAGTCCGGCGGGCCGGGACCGGCCGCGCCCGTCCACACCAGGCCCCCGCCCGGGGCGGCGTCGTCGGCGAACAGGCCGACGGGGGACCGCCAGTCGGGGTTGCCCGGCCCCGGTCGCTCGTCGGTGGTGGGGGAGCACTCGGCGATCCCCGGGTGGGGGCGCCCCACGTGGGGGGCTCCCATCCCCGCTCCCGCGAAAGTGTCGCCGAACACGGCGAGCAGGCGTCCGGAGGGCGTCCTGGCGGTGATCCCCAGATCGGTCCCCTCCATACCGAACGCGGTGGTGATCCCGGGTCCCGTGAGGTCGCGGAGCTTCCGGGTGCTGGTCGGCGGGGCCGGGGTCGGCGGGCGCGAGTCCGTCATCGCTCCGACGCTACCGTCACGGACGACGGGCGGAGAGCCGATCGTGGACGCATCACAATTCGGTTAATGCACGGGCGGACCGGGATCCGGGACGCGTATGGTCGTCCGCGTGACACACCCCTTCGCCCGGGCGGGGCGCGAGATCGTCCCCGGCCACTGGTTCGGCCCCGCGGCCGTCGTGGCCGTGGGGTGCGCGCTCGCCTGGACCATCGTGGGGTTCGGTCACGGCGCGGCACCGGCGCTGCTGGTGTTGGCGGTGACCGCGGTGGTGGCTCTGTGGAACTCGCCGCTCAGGGTCACCGGTCACGAGCCCCTGCAGTCGGTGCGCAGCTCCTGCGTGGAGCACGCCGTGGTGGTGTTGTGGCGCCCCGGGTGCCCGTACTCCTCCGCGCTGCGTCGGCGCGCCGCCCGGGAGGGGCTCGAGGTGCACTGGGTCAACATCTGGCGGGACGAGGACGCCTACGAGCTCTGCCGCCGCATCAACATGGGCTCGGAGGAGACCCCCACGGCGATGCTGCTCGACCCGTCGCTCTCCGGGCCCGTCGTGATCCCCGCCTCCGTACCGGGCATCCGTGAGGCCACCGCCGCCAGGCTCCCCCGGGGTCGGGCGAGACGCGCGATCTAGGCGGGGGCACCCCCGGTGCTCACCTGACCACCTCGTCGTCGTCCCACCTCGTCGTCGTCGTCGATCCCGTCCCGCTCCTCGCCCGGCCTCACCTGGAGCGCAAGGACCCCCGCACGTCCCCGCACTCCGCCCCGAGCGCCATGTCGGCGATCCGACCCGAGTCACGCAGTTCGACCAACCGCGGCGCGACCCGATCGCGCAGGGCCCACGGGTCGATCGTGTTGACGTAGATCCCGGTCGCCCCCTCGAATCCGGCGGGGTTCGAGATCCGCCACTTGAGCACGATCCGCCACGGCATCGCCGCGCCGACCCCCGGTGGCCGGGTGTGCCACTCCTCGTTGGTGGGCACCAGGGGGCCCGTGGCGGCGTGGCAGGCGTGCAGGAGGTCGGAGACCCCGCGGAGCTCGTCCGGGGAGTGCTCCCAGGGCTCGCTCGCGGCGGAGCGCGAATAGATGACGAGGGCGGGATAGCGGTGCCCCACCCCGACCACCGCCACCGCGTGCTCGTTGGCCGCCAGCACCAGCCCCTCCGAGGCCGCGTGGTCGACCCCGAGCGTGGAGTAGAGGTCCGGCTCCGAGGCGAGGGCGGCCACCTCGCGACCGGTCTTCGCCGGGACCTCGTCGATCGCCACGAGTTGCTTGTGCAGGTGTGCGAACGACGCGCCCGCGGGACGCAGCCAGTTCTGGAACACCGACACGTACCGGGCATGGGGGTTGTCGGTGTACAGGTTCCGCATGGCGCGGACGGTGAAGGCGATGAACTGCTGGTGCTCGTCCGGGTCGAGGCAACCGGAGGAGGCGTGGCGGTCGGAACTCGTGGCGCCGTCGGTGAGGTGGCGGCGGGCCACCACGACGTCGTGGCAGCCACCGAAGAAGCTCTCGGAGTGGGCGGCCAGCTTCGCGGTCGTCATGGCCTCGGCGTCCGCCGGATCCCCCTGTGCGGCGGCGATCCTGGTGCGGACCAGAGCGCGGACGTGGTCGGCGCCCTCGTCGGTCCCGAGATAGGCGGTCTGGTGCGCGGCGGCCCGGGCCGGGATCCGGTATCCGTGGACCGCTCTCCAGTAGTCCAGCGACACGATCTCGAAGAGGTTGCCGAAGAGCCGGAACTCAGGGGTCGTGAGGCTGAGCTCGTGCGCGGCCACCCGGTCGAGCGTCGTCCACGTGTCGCCGTCGCGCACCAGCCGTGACTTCTCCGGAGTGGTCTCGCGCAGCCGGGTCACGCAGAACGCGCAGTACGCCTCGGCCGCGTGGGGGTCCACCGGGAGGACCTCGCCTGGCGAATGGTCGACGGGGCGGTGGCCGCGGCCGGGAACCGTCCAGACCTCTGTGCCGGTGAAGGGGTTGATCTGCTTGACGGTCCCGTCCGCCATCCGGCGGAGCGGCCGGCTCCGGAGCGGCCTGTTCAGGGCCGACGGGGAGTCTGGAGCGGTGGTCACCCGGCGAGCCTAGGAGACTGCTGAACAAGTGGCGTGGCTGGCCTGCGAGGTTGGGGTGGCACTGAAATGATGTGCCTCATGCAGGGTGAGTCGGATCGGCAGCGGGAACTGTTGGATGTGGAGTCGGTGGCGGGGCATCTGCTCGAGCCCGGCAGTGTGTTCGCGTTGCTGGCCGAGCACCGTGACCGCCTGTTCCCGGACGAGTTGTTCGCCGACCTGTTTCCCTCTGGCCGGGGCCGACCGTCGATCCCGGGTGAGGTGATCGCCTCGGTCATCGTGCTCCAGGCACTGTTCGGGCACTCCGACCGGGAGGCAGTCGACGCGCTGACGTTCGACCTGCGGTGGAAAGCCGCCTGCGGGTACGCGGTCGATGCGAAGGGTTTCGACTCCTCGACGTTGACGTATTGGCGGCGCCGGCTGGCCGCCAGTGACCGACCGCAGCGGATCTT
>NZ_JAALEE010000335.1:0-2716 GCF_014145265.1 Dietzia sp. CW19
CGCGCGCCGCGGCTGCGTCCGGGTCCTCGGCCCCCACGGGCGCGGTGACCAGCACGAGGCCGGCCAGCAGGGACGGGTGCCGCTCGGCGAGGTGCATGGCCACCACGCCGCCGAGGGAATGTCCGACGACGACGCTGCCGGTAGCGATCTGTCGGGCGGTCTCGTCGACGAGCGCGTCGAGGTCGGGCTCGGCCGGCAGATCGAGGGCCGTGGTGTTCCAACTCTCCGGCAGGGCGCGCAGGGTCGGGTACCACGTCTGCGCGTCGCCGTGGAGGCCGGGGAGAAAGACAAGACTCGTCATGTCGCGACCCTACGCGCGACGGCCGCGAGCGACGCGGTGTCTGTGAAGGGCCGCATCGGCTGGCTCACACGATCCTCAACTCGGCATGGGATTGCGAGAGCTCATAGGTCTTGACCAGCCAGAACGCAGCAAACGCGTACAGCGCCGCCGCCTCTCCGGCGAACAGGGCCACGGACGGCCCCATCACCCAGGCGACGAGAACCGCCGCGGCCGGGAACGCCACGACCAGTACGGCCAGGACCCGGTAGACCGCGCGATACCTGCGCCGCTGGTCCAAATCCGAAAGGGATCCGAGGGTCTCCTGCCCGTAGAAGAAGATCGACAGCGCGGCCAGGACGAAGAACCCCACCGCGGCCACCGCGTGAACGGCACCCGCCACGGTGAGCCCGGGCAGAGACGAGTCTCCCGTCGGGACCAGCGCCACCACGATGGACAGGACGCCGGCTCCGTTGAGCAGCGCGTTCTCTCCACGGGTGTAACCGCGGTAGGCCACCAGCGCGACGCCGATCGCCACCAGTATCCCCACGAAGAGACTCCGGGCCGGCGAGTAGTAGAAGGCGCTGAGTGAGCCCATCATCGACACGCCGGAGTCGAGGGCCACCCACAGGAGGAGGGTTGCCGGGAGGATGAGCGCACCGGCCGCGATGACCATCCGGAGCACGAAATAGGTCTCCACGATGTAGGCCGCGGGCGCCTCGCAGAAGGTGGCCGGATTCCTCCGTGACTGACGCATGCTCACACCTCGACTCTGTCGCCCGTTCACCCTCGCAGTCGGGTGCCGGTCTTGGTGTAGATCCGGTTGAGGTGACCCTCCACGGTCCGCTTGGACAGGTGGAGTTCGTCCGCGATCTCGGCGTTGGTCAACCCCTGCCCCACCAATTCGGCGACCTGGGACTCGCGGCGGGTCAGCGTGACCCCGGGCGGGACCCATCGGGCGGGACCTCCCAGTCCGGTGAGGCCGGCCAGCGACCCGCTGATCTCGGTGGTCGCGAGCATCCGCTCGGCCAGGGTGTGGTGCTGCGATCCCGGGGTGGCGAGGGTGCGGGCGCGGTCTGCGGCCGCTGCGGCCACCATGAGCAGACCGTGTCCACGGGCTCGCTGAGCCGCATCGATCAATCGCCGGGGGTTGTCGGCCAGGTTGGCAGCAGCCAGGTCGCGCACCAGCACCGGTACATCCCCACTGACCTCCAGCTCGGCCACTATCCGGCAGCTCTCCGGATCGGCCATCAACACCCCGGCCAGGGCGGCGCGCACAGCGGAGCCGAGCAGTCCGTCGTCGACGAGGGAGCGGACGATGCCGAGCGCCTCCTCGCTCCGACCGAGGCAGAACAGCACCCCCGCTTCGGCTCCGCGGATCTCCGGCCCGACCGGCGAGTTGGCATACCCGTGGACGGCGCGTAGGCGCCGCAGCTGCTCTTGCGCGGTCGCGGTCTGCCCGGACAGGGCCGCGACCAGCGCGTACAGAGAGATGGCACGCGGGAGAAAGTCCTCGGGGCCGTCCACCGCGATGGTGTCGAGTGCATCGGACGCGGCGCTCACGGCCGACGGCAGGTCGCCGGCGGCCAGGGCGATCTCCGCGTCGGCGACCCGGCGCATGCCGTGGTCCAGACGCACGGAGTCGTCCTGCTCGACCGCCACGAACGGCGCGAGTTCCGCGAACAGCGCGTTGACGCCGAAACCGTGCAGGACCACGTACAGCAGGGCCGCGAGGTACTCCTCCGACGCCCACGCGTGGTGGTCCACCGTGCGCGACTGGCGGGCTAGCCGCCGCAGGACGGCCAACGCGGCGTCTGACTGCCCGAGCGCGTCCAGCGCCAGGGCGTGGATCGCCTCGAGGCGCCGCTCCCACTCAGCTGACAGGGGCGCGGAGCGCAGTGGTGCGGGATGCAGGGATGCGGGGTGCAGGGGTGCGGGATGACCAGGGGCGGCGTCAGTTTGTGGCGCGCCGAGTTCGGCGTGTGCCCGGGCCGCCTCCCGGTACCGCCCGGCGTAGGACAGGTGCACCACGGTCAGCGCGTCCAGCACCGAGTGAGCGGGGTGGCCCGGCGTCAGGAGTCCGTGGGCCGCCTCGATCAACGGCAGGGAGTTCTCCGGACCCCGGTCGCGGTAGTGCGCGAGGTCCGCCCGGGCCGTCACGTTGTCGATCAGCACACTGGTGAAGTCGGGCCCACCCGGCTCGTCGTCGTCACCACGCGGTCCGGCCGCTGCCCGCAGACACTCCAGCGACCGCTCGAACATGACGGCCGCCTCCTGCACCCTGTCGAGCAGCCGCAGGCAGGAACCCGCGACCAGCGCGAGCTCGGCCTGCTGCAGCGGCGTCATCTCCAGGCCCGCACGCTGGGCGGCCACGGACAACTCGACGCCTGTGCGGTAGTCGTGGGCGTCGAGCGCGGCGCGGGCCGCGGCCAGGGCGGC
>NZ_JAALEE010000336.1:0-5952 GCF_014145265.1 Dietzia sp. CW19
CCGACGGAGAAGTCGGCGGCCAACGCGAGGGAGAGCCCGGCCCCCGCGGCCCAGCCGGCCACCGCGGCCACCACCGGCACAGGTGCCTCCTCCAGTTGCCTGACCACCACGTGCAACCGGTCGGCCAGCTCGCGGACGTGCTCCGAGCGGTCCTCGGCGGCGGCGAAGCCGGGCACGTTCCCACCCGCGCAGAAGTTCCTGCCCAGGCCCACGAGGAGGATCGCACCGGCGTCGATCTCGCCGGCGAGGAGCGCGGCCAGTGCGGTGCCGGCCTGGGTGACGGCGTCGGAGTCCAGCGAGTTCCCCCTGCCCTCGAGGGAGATGGGGATGGTGAGCACACCGTCCTCGAGGGTGACGAGGGGAGTGGCGTTCAGGGCAGTGGTCATCTGGTCTCCAGGGAGTGGTACGGGCCGTCTCGGCCTGTTCGACGGCTGTCGCACGGTGAGGGTACTAGGCTTGGCCGCGCCGACCGACGGAGTCGGACCGTTGGGGTGGACGGACGCCGAGGAGGGGTGATGGCACAGGAGTCGACGAGTGTCGAGGAACGTCCGTCATCACTGGACGCCCACGGGCTTCTGGGGTGGGCGCGTCGGTGTGTGGAACATCTGGCGACCCACCGCGAGGAGATCAACGCCCTCAACGTCTTCCCGGTGCCGGACTCCGACACCGGGACCAATCTGCTCTACACGATGAGAGCCGCGGTCGACAGGGCCGAGGGAGAGGAGGCGTGGATCGCCGAGGGCGGGGGAAGTGCCGGCGCCCGCGAGATCGCCGTGGCGCTCGGTCACGGGGCCGTCCACGGTGCGCGGGGCAACTCCGGCGTCATCCTGTCCCAGGTTCTCCGGGCGGTCGGCGAGGCCGCGACCTTCACCGTCGTCGACGCCTCCACCTACCGTCGAGCGCTCCGGACGGCGGTGACCCTCGTCGACCATGCGCTCAGCGATCCGGTGGAGGGCACCATCGTGACCGTGTTGCGGGAGGCCGCCGGGGGCGCCGGTCGGTCGTCGGCGACCTCGCTCGTCGAGGTGGCACGGGCGGCCGCGGATGCCGGGGCGGAGGCCCTCGACCGCACGACGTCCCAGCTGCCCGCGCTGGCCCGGGCGGGGGTCGTGGACGCGGGCGGCAGAGGCCTGCTGGTGCTGCTGGACACCATGGTCGAGGTACTCGGGGGACAGGCGCCGGAGCGACCGGACTACTTCGTCCCCGAGGACCCGTTCACCGAGCCGTCCGCGCAGTGTGACGGGACGGACGGTGGTGCCCCGGAGTCCTCCGCCGACACCCGGTACGAGGTCATGTACTCCCTGACCCATTCGGACGACGCGCGCGCCGACGAGCTCAGGTCCGCTCTCCGGACCCTGGGCGACAGCGTGGTGGTCGTGGGCGACGGTGGAACGGGGGACAACGCCCGCTGGGCGGTCCACGTCCACACCGACGACATCGGAACGGCGGTCGAGGTCGCGCTCTCGCTCGGCCGGGTCACCGAGATCCGTGTGACGGACATGTTGGACCCGGTGGGCGTGAGCCCGTCGGCAGGGCACCGTCGACGGGATGGGTCCGGGGAGGGGGCGAACCGGACCGGACGCGAGCCCGAGCGGACGGTGGTCGCGATCGTCCCCGACGGGCCGCTCGCCGAGCTGTTCTCGGGCGCGGGGGCGCGAACGGTCGATCCGGACGAGGGCGGGGTGATCGACGCGGTGCTGGCACTGTCCGCGGACGAGTTGCTGGTGCTGCCCAACGGTGAGCTGTCCAGGGCGCAGATCGGAGCACTCGACGCCGCCCTGCGCGACGTCGACGGCAACGCCCTCATCCTCCCGACGGGGTCGGTCGTCCAGGGGTTGTCCGCGCTGGCCGTCCACGACCCCTCGACCACGTTGTCCCTGGACGGCTTCGGGATGGCGGACGCGGCCGCGGCCACCCGGCACGCGCACCTGGTGCGGGCCGAACACGACGCGCTCACCCTGGTGGGTCGCTGCGCCGCCGGGGACCTCCTCGGCATGGTCGGCCACGACGTCGCCCTCATCGAGACGGACCCGGTGGACGCGGTGTGCGCGCTCGCGGACCGGTTGCTCTCCTCGGGCGGCGAACTCGTGACCCTGCTGCTCGGCGACGACTACGACGAGGCCGCGACGCAGGAGGCGCTGACCCGGATCCGCGACGGTCACCCCGACGTGGAGGTCGCCGGATACGCGGCCGGACCGGGCCGGGTGCTCGCACACGTCGGGGTCGAATGACCGCGTTCGCCACCACGGACACGCCGCTGGAGGAGGTCCTCGACGCCGGACTGGCCGAGAGGATCACCACGGCCTTCGGCCACCGGACCGTCGGCGACCTGCTCCACACCCTGCCCCGTCGCTACCGGCAGCACGGGCAGCGCTACGACAGGCGCGAACTCGTCGACGGGGAGCGGGTGACGATCATCGGGACCGTCGCCACCGCCGCGACCCGTACCTACACCACCAAGCAGGGCCAGCCGCGGGAGATGCTCACGCTCACCGTGAAGGACGAGGACACCACGTTCAAGGTGGTCTACTTCGCCGGCCGCAGGATCAAGTTCATGCTCCCGGTGGGCACGGTGGCGATGTTCGACGGGACGGTGTCGCGGTTCCGCCAGTCCCTGGATCTCAAGCACCCCGAGTTCCTGGTCCTCCGATCGGTCGCCGGGCCCGGCGGCCAGCTCAAGGGCTCGGGTGACCTCGCCGCGCTCGCGCGACTCTCCGCGGAGATCGACGCCGAGGGCGGCCCGAGCCTGTTCGACCGCCCGCTCCTGCCCATCTACTCGGCCAAGGAGAGTGTGACGTCGTGGGACCTCCTCGGTGCGGTCGTCACCGCGATCCGCGCCCTGGTCCCCGTGGTGGACCCCCTCGACGACGCGGTCCGGCAGGCCGCGGGGTTGATGGGCCTCGACGAGGCGCTGCGCAAGGCCCACCTGCCCGGATGCGTCGAGGACGCGGACAGGGCCGGCCACCGCCTCCGGTTCGACGAGGCGATCGCACTGCAGCTGCTGCTGGGGGCCCGGCGCCGCTTCGTCGCCCGTGACCCGGCGCCGGCCAGCCCGGTGCGCGGGGACGGCGTCCGAGCCGCGATGGAGTCGCGGATGCCGTTCGAGCTCACCGCCGGGCAGCAGACCGTCCTCGAGGAGATCTCGGCGGACCTCACGCTCGACGAACCGATGAACCGTCTGCTCCAGGGTGAGGTCGGCTCCGGGAAGACGGTCGTCGGGCTGCTCGCGATGCTCCAGGTGGTCGATGCGGGGCGCCAGTGCGTGATGCTGGCGCCCACCGAGGTCCTGGCCACCCAACACCACCGCTCGTTGACGGCCATGCTCGGTGATCTGGGGGAGCGGGGCCGACTCGGCGCCGCGGACCAGGCCACCCGGGTCGTGCTGCTGACCGGGTCCATGTCCACGGCGGAGCGCCGGGCGGCCCTGCTCGACATCGTCACCGGGGAGGCCGGGATCGTCGTGGGGACGCACGCGCTCATCCAGGACTCCGTCGACTTCTTCGACCTGGGGCTGGTCGTGGTCGACGAACAACACCGCTTCGGGGTCCGTCAGCGTGACCGGCTCCGCGCCAAGGGGCGGGACGGGATGGTCCCGCACCTGCTGGTGATGACGGCGACGCCGATCCCCCGCACCATCGCGATGACGGTGTTCGGCGACCTGGAGGTCTCCGAGCTGGGTGAACTGCCCGGTGGACGCAGACCCATCTCGACCTCCGTCGTGCCGGCCAGGGACAGGCCGAGATGGGTGGAGCGCACCTGGGAGCGGGTGCGGGAGGAGGTCGGGGCTGGTCATCGCGCGTATGTCGTGTGTGCGCGGATCGACGCCGAGACCACCGACGCCCCGGACGGGGCCCCGAAGGCGGGGGACGACGACAAGGGCGGCGACAGGCCCCCGCTGGTCGCCGCCGTGGAGCTCCACCAGTACCTGTCCACCGGGCCTCTCGCGGGACTCCGCATCGGCTTGATGCACGGTCGGCTGCCCCCCGAGGCGAAGGACGCGACCATGACCGCGTTCGCGTCCGGTGATCTCGACGTCCTGGTGTCGACGACCGTGATCGAGGTCGGGGTGGACGTACCGGAGGCCACCGTGATGGTGGTGATGGACGCCGACCGGTTCGGGGTGAGCCAGCTCCACCAACTCCGTGGACGGGTGGGTCGGGGTGGCCTGCCCGGGCTCTGCCTGCTCGTGACCAACTCCCGCGAGGGGGGCAAGGCGATGGAACGGTTGAACGCCGTCGCGGCCACCACCGACGGGTTCCTGTTGGCGCAGCTCGACCTGGTCCAACGCCGCGAGGGTGACGTCCTCGGAGACGCTCAGTCGGGTGCACTTGCCTCGCTGCGGTTGTTGTCCGTCGTCGAGGACGGCGAGGTCATCGAGATCGCACGCCGCCACGCCGAGGAGATCCTCGACTCCGACCCCGGGCTCGACACCCACCCGGCGTTGGCCGAGCGGGTCCGCCGACTGTCCGGTTCGGACGAGTCGGACTACCTGTTCAAGTACTGACCACCACCATCTCGACCATCGGGGGAGTCATGACCCGCATCATCTCGGGCCGCCTGCGCGGGCGGTCGATCACCGTGCCGCCCTCGGGGACCCGGCCCACCACCGACCGCGTCCGCGAGGCCCTGTTCAGCGCGATCACCAGCCGGATGGATCTGGACGGAACCGCCGTGCTGGACCTGTTCGCGGGATCGGGCGCCCTCGGCTTGGAGGCGGTCTCCCGGGGCGCCGACGTGGTGTGGTTCGTGGAGGACAACCCCCGGGCGGTCGCGAGCATCCGCGCGAACACCGCGGGTGTGTCCTCGTCGTTCCCGGCGGTCCGCCCGACCGTGAAGCGGGCGGCGCTGCCCGCCGCCGTCGCCGGTCCGTGCCCCGTGGCCGGCGGGTTCGACCTCGTCCTCGCCGACCCGCCGTACGAGAAGTCCGGGGAGCTCGACGCGCCCGTCCTCGAGGCGTTGTCGGCGGGAGGGTGGCTGGCCGGTGACGCCCTGGTGGTGTGGGAGAGGTCCAAGCGCGACCCGGCCGTGCGATGGCCCGGCGGCTACGAGGTGGTGTTCGAACGGACCTACGGGGAGACCGCCGTCGAGATCGCCCGACCGGTTGATACGGTCGCCCGATGACCACCGTCGTGTGCCCAGGCTCCTTCGACCCGGTGACCCTCGGGCACCTCGACATCGTCCGGAGGTCGGCGCAACTGTTCGACGACGTGATCGTGTGCGTGGTGGCCAACCCCAACAAGCAGGGGACGTTCACCATCGACGAGCGGAAAGCGCTCATCGAGGAGGTCTGCTCCGACCTCCCCGGGGTCCGCGTCGACAGCTTCTACGGGCTGCTCGTCGACTACTGCCGTGACAAGGGCGCCACGGCCGTGATCAAGGGCCTGCGCGACTCGACCGACTACGACTACGAACTGCCTATGGCCCACATGAACAGGTCGATCGCGGGGGTGGACACCGTGTTCCTGCCGACCCGGGCGGACCTGGCCTTCGTGTCCTCCTCGTTGTGCCGCGAGGTCACACGACTGGGCGGGGACGTCTCGCATCTGCTGCCGGATCCCGTCGCACGGGCCCTGAAGGAACGGCTGGGCTGACCGGGCCCCGGCGCGCCGGACCACCGGACACACCGCCGCCGCACCGGCACCGGGGCCCGGCTTGCGGGCACACTGGTGTGGCAAGAGTGACGATCCGGTGAAGGGACGAGCGTGTACCGAGTGTTCCAGGCCCTCGATGAGCTGAACGCGATGATCGAGGATGCCCGCAGTCTGCCCATGACCGCGAACTGCGTGGTGCCCAGGCACGAGTCCCTGCTGTTGCTCGACGACATCCGTGACTCCTTCCCCGGTGAGCTCGACGACGCCCAGGACGTGCTGGACCAGCGCGACAGTGTGCTCGCGGAAGCCGACGCGACCGCCCGGGACACCGTGTCCGCCGCGGACGCCGAGGCGGATCGCA